>JAUIEE010000079.1 GCA_030428965.1 bacterium
ACAGCCGTAGGACGCTTTGAACTCGGCGTTCTCCCCCAGGTTCACCCAGACTTCGCCGGGCAGGGAGCCTCCATCCAGCGTGAACTCACGCTGCAGGACGGTGTTCGGAACGACGCGTGCATCGACGCGCTCGGCCACGGACCAAGGCCCCGAGTCGTAGAGGAACGTGGGATGACCCTCCGGCCCCAACCGGTACCCTCGGAAGCGCAACCCGTCCCCGCGGCCCGCCGCCTGCCACTGTTCGGGAGGCGCTCCGCTCCTGCCCCAGATCGCAGGGCCTGCGGGAGCCGACCACTCGAGCGGTCCCTGTCCACCCAGGGGCGTACCGCCCCGACCGGCCCAGGATCCGGCAGCGTCCAGGTAGTCTCCCCTCCAGGCGTAGGCCAGGCGCACGGCCGAGGCGTCGAAGGCGAAGTGCACCCCCACCGGCAGGCCGACGGCAACGGCGCGGCTGCCCGCGTCTTCGAGGAAAGAGCGCAGCACGTGAGGTTCGTCCTGCACGAGGATGCGCATGCTCTTGCCCGCCTCGACCCCCGGCGGGGGCGGCATGAAGTCCCCCAGGGTGAAGAAGCTCCACAGCGCGTCGGCCTGGCGCGCCATGTCGCCCTCCAGGACCGAGCGCAGGCTGCTGACGCCCCCGGTGCCGAAGTCCGGCATGCGACTGCCGGGAACGAAGCGCTGGGGGTTCTGGATGAAGGAGCGGTACCAGTCGTAGCGCAAACGCTCGGCGAACCGGGAGACGTCGGGCCCGGGGGAACCGCTGGGAGGAAAGTCCTTGTAGACGTGGCACGCCATGCAGCCCAGGGCCTCGCGCCCGAGGAGCTCGCGTCCGGCTTCGAGCAGAGGATCGGTGATCTCGGGCTCGGGCTCGTCGCTGTGCGGCCGCACGCCCTGGGCCTGGGCCAGGTCCCGAGCCAGCTCTTCCACGTTCTCCGTCCCGAAGAGCGGCATGCGTGCCGCCAGGTAGGGACGTGCGCTGCGCCCGTCGGTCAGCAGGGCGTACAGCCAGGAGGTGTTGAGCTTGGCCCCGACCCCGGTCAGGTTCGGGGGCAAGCGACCCTCGTCGCCCAGATCGACGCGATCATCGCTCGAGCGAAAGTAGACCTCGGTGCCTGCGTCCGGTCCGCCCAGGCCGTCCATGGGATGGCAAGCACGACACTCGAAGCGTTGCAGCGTCAGGGCTGCACGGTCGAGCGGTGCGGGGTGACCCCGGGTCGCACGTACCGAGGCGAGCCCCAGGAGCAGATCTTCGCGCTCGGCGGGCTCGAGGTCGTAGCGCGGCGAACGGGAGTCCTCGGGATCGAGACACCCGCCCGCGGGGTCGAGCTGCGCCAGAGGTGGGCCGTGGGGGGCGGCCTCCACACCGTCGAGGGCGTGGCAAGCGACGCAGGAACGTTGCACGAACAGGCTGCGCCCACGCTCGGCCCGCGAAGGGTCCACCTCGAGCTCTCCCGCGGCGCTGGACCAGCGCTCGGTCAAGTACGCGGCGAGTCGTTCCGCTTCGTCTTCTTCCAGGCCGAAGTCGGGCATGATCCCACTGGGCCGAACGGAACGAGGATCCAGGAGAAAGTCCGCCAGAGCTCGTGCGGACCACTTGCCTTCCAGGTCGTCGAGGGGATCGACGGCGGCCTCCTCGAGGCCCTCCTCGAAGAACTCCTGATCGAAGACCGCCGAGGGGGTTTCGAGGCCGCCGTGACAGGCCACGCATCCCAGGGTGTGGTAGAGCTCGCGCCCCTGGCGCAGGGTCAGCGAATCGCGAAGCAGGGGCAGCTCGGCCTCGCTCGGCTCGGCGAGGTCCCAGAGGTAGTGCACCAGGTCCAGGGCTTCCTCTTCGGGATCGGCGGAGGAGCCCAGCAGCTCGGGCATGGGTGGGTGGCGCTCGATGGACCTCGGCGATCGAATCCAGCGCTGCAGCCAATCGGGGGCATAGCGTCCGCGAGCCTCCGACAGGTCCGGCGCCGGAGGGGCCTCGACGCCGGACCCCGGGGGCGCGGCATGGCAATTCGCGCAGCCCAGTCGGGTCAGCATGCCTCGCCCGCGTCGTGCTCGGCGCTCGGGATCCAGGGCATCCAGCCGAGCGGCGGGTACCCGCGCGACACGGGAGGAGATCGGCTCCAGGGGGAAGCCGCCCGTCTTGCGGAACTCCATCTCCCACAGGGCTCGCAGACGAGCCTCGCCGGAGCTCCGGCGGAAGCGGACGTCGACCTGGGCCGCCCCCCGGTTCAGATCGACCCAGGGACCGAGGGCCCCTTCCCCACTCCCCTGACATTCGACCTTGCTGCCGTCCTCGAAGGTCACCTCGAGGCGCGCCTCGCCTCCCAGGACGTCCAGCCCGAAGCGGTAGCGTCCGGCCTGTCGAATGCGGACGTGGCTCGTATAGTGAACTTCCCAACCCGTGAGCGGCAGTTCGGGGTGCAGGGTTTCATCGGGCGCCAGGAAGAAGGCCGCTTCCGGCGCCGGCATGAAGAGCGTCCGATCCTCGAAGCGTAGCTCTGCCGACCAGCCGTGCTGCTCCGAAGCTTCCCCATCGAACCGAGCCGCGGCGGAGGAGGACGTCGGTGGGGTGAGATGAAGAGTGCCTCCGATCAGGAGGAGACCGATGGGGAACATTGCGCGCTTCCTGGACGGGGACAGGGGGCGCGGATTCTACACGCTCCATCAGAGACCCTTAATCTCGGGCCTGGGGCCTCGGGAGACACCCGGGGAGGGCAAGGCACAGCCCAGCGGTGGGAATTGGACCGCCTCGTTCCAGGAATAAGACGCGCACGAGCCTCGACAAACCGGCCGTGGCACGAGAGGCGCGACGTGGGCCGATCGGCCGCGGAATGGCGGGCATTGCCGGTTCGGATGTCTACCTTTAGTATGGGAAGTCGCGCGGGGATCGCACTGGGGGTTGTCGGATCGGAGGGTCCGGCCGCCGGCGCGTAGGCCCCGAGCAGGACGGTGCTCGCCCGTTCGCCTTCCAGAACCGAGCTCACCCCCGACTCCCCCATCGGCCTCAATCATGTTTGCAGTCCGCTCGACTTGGCGCGTCCTTGGACTCTGCACCTGGCTCGCGGCTCTGGCCACGAGCGCGGCTTCCGAACCGGGTCTGACCGGGCGGTACTACGAGATCGACTACCCCGGCGATCCGGTTCCCGTCGCTTTCCAACGAACCGACCCGGTGATCGACTTCGCCTTCGGCGCCGCTCCCGCCGGGCTCACCCCCGACGCGACCTGGTCCGTTCGGTGGACGGGCTACGTTCGGATCGACGCGGCCGGATTCTGGTCCTTCAACACGCTCTCGAGCGATGGAGTCCGCCTGCGCTTCGACGATGAGCTGATCCTGGACCAGTGGAACCGACACGGCATTCAGAACGACGCGGGCGCCGTCTTCGTGCCGTCGGCCGACTGGTACCCGATCGAGCTCGACTTCTACAACTACGGGGGCGCCGGCAGGATCCAGCTCTCCTTCGAGGGCCCGGGCACCGCTCCCACCGTGATCCCCTCGACTCACCTGAGCACGATCGACCCGAACCCCGGACGCTTGACCGCCGACGCAGGTCACGACGTCATCCTGACCACCCCGACGGCGACCCACACCCTTCAAGCCCAGATCGAGTCCGCCGAGGGAGCCTTCAGCGCCCTCTGGCGCCAGGTTCAAGGGCCCCAGGCCACGATCCTGACACCGTTCGGTCTGAACACGGAGCTCTCGTTCACGGACCCCGGCTCCTACCTCTTCGAGCTGCTGGTCGTGACCCAGGACGGCCAGGTCGACTCCGACACCGTACGCGTCCTCGTCTTCGGAGACGCGGGCACGGCGACCCTCGGCGGCGAGGCGCGCAAGTGGCACAAGGTCTCGCTCACCATGGACGGGGACTTCTACGTCGAGGATTCCGGCGTGAACCCCTTCACCGATGCACGCATGCAGGTGCACTTCGTCCACCCCGCCTCGGGATCCACCTACGAGGTCCCCGGGTTCTTCGCGGCGGACGGGGACGCGGCCAACTCGAGCAGCAAGCAGGGAAACGCCTGGAGGGTGAACTTCACGCCGGATCAGGCAGGCGACTGGCTCTTCCTGGTCTCCTTCCGCACGGGGCCTTTCGTCTCCATCGACCTCGACCCCTTCGCCGGCTCTCCCAGCTCGATCGACGGCTACAGCGGCAGCTTCTACGTGGCCCCCTCCTCGACCAGCGAGACCGGCTTCCACCGCCAGGGCCGACTCGAGTACGTCGGACAGGGCTACAAGCGCTTCCGGGACACCGGCGAGTACTACCTCAAGGGCGGAGCGGACAGCCCCGAGAACTTCCTGGGCTACTACGAATTCGACAGCACCTTCGACATCGGAGGTCCCCCCAACGCCTTGAACAACAGCGTCTACGGTGACGGCCTGCACCACTACGACGCGCACCTGGCGGACTACGCCGGCCTGGGCGGCGGCCTCTGGAAAGGCACCCAGGGCCAGCGCATCCAGGGGGCGCTCAACTACCTCGCCACGAAAGGCATGAACAGCGTCTACTTCCTGACCTACAACTCCGACTTCGGAGACGGGCAGGAAGTTTGGCCCTGGACCGTCTGGTTCAACAAGCTCTTCTTCGACGTCAGCAAGCTCGCCCAGTGGGGCATCGTGTTCGACCACATGACCGAGCTGGGCCTGGCCATGAACGTGGTCACGCAGGAACGGGAGAACGATCAGATCATCGACTGGGGCAACCTCGGCCCCGAGCGCAAGCTCTACTACCGCGAGCTCGTGGCACGCTTCTCCCACAACCTCGCCGTCACGTGGAACCTGGGTGAAGAGAACCGTGCCTCGGACGGAGAGCGCATGAGCTTCGCCGACTACCTGCGCGCCCTGGATCCCTACGACCATCCGATCACGGTGCACACCTCCCCTTCCCAGGTCGAACAGATCTACGAGCCCCTCTTGGGCTTCGAGAACTTCGACGGGCCCGCGCTGCAGATCTTCCCGGACCAGGTTTACGAGGAGACCGTCAACTGGTCGACGCTCTCCGAGCAGACGGGCAGGCCCTGGGTCGTGCAGTGCGACGAACTCATGCCGGCCGAACAGGGGGTCGTGCCCGACTCCGTGGATTTCTGGCATACGAACATTCGCCGGGACGCGCTGTGGGGCAACCTCATGGCCCTGGGCGCAGGCATCGAGTACTACTTCGGCTACACGCACCCCAACGACGACCTGACCTGCGAGGACTGGCGTTCACGGGATCAGATGTGGAACCTGACCCACTACGCCATCAGCCGCTTCCACCAGTTCCTTCCCTTCTGGGAGATGGAGCGCGCGAACGACCTGACGAGCACACCCGACGATTGGGTGCTGGCCCAGCGCGGCGAGGTGTACGCGGTGTACCAGAAGTTCTCGACGTCCACGGACCTCGACCTCGAGGGCAGCACGGACACCTTCACGGTCGACTGGATCAACCCGCGCTTCCTGGGTGCCCTCTTGAGCGGCTCGGTCGAAACCGTGACGGGCCCCGGGGTCGTCTCCCTCGGAGATCCTCCCTTCGGCGGTGACGCTTTCCTCCTGGTACGCCGCGTGGGGAACAGCCCCCCGGCCCTGACCGACTTCGCGACCTTCCCCAACGAGCAGATGGACGGCCTGGACTTCGCCTTCCAGCTGCGGATCGACGATCCCGACGGCCCCGGCGACATTCGCGCGGTGAAGATGGACCTCTGGGAGCCCTTGAGCTCCCTGAGCCGCAGCGACGACGAAGGGCCGAGGGGACCGTACGCGGGCAACCACACCTTCACCCACATGGGGGGAGACCTGTGGGCCCTCTTCTTCCCCGAACTGACGACCGGCGTGAGCGGCGAGTGGCTGGCCCGCATCACGATCCGGGACTACGGCGGCAACCGGATCCTGCGCGAGAGACGGTTCTTCTCCAACGGGGAAGGCAGTCCCGACCCCCAGGTCATCGACCTGGGGGACTGAGGGCAGCGACGCTCGACCTCAGCGCACGCGAACTCGAACGGCCTCGCCGATCGAGTTCATGACGCCCCTTAGGCCGTCGTAGTCCCGGTGCCGCAGACGCATCCAGGCGTTCGCCATGTATCCTCCCTCGACGGGCTGGGTGGGCGACCCGGGGGGCGGCAGGTGGTAGTCGATGATGTTGTCGGAGAAGCGCTCGAGAACCGCGTCGATGCCTTCGTAGCCGGACACCCGGCCGTCCCCGTCCGGCCTCAGCGCGATCATGCCGGTCGAGAAGGCACGCGAGCAGGAAGCGTCCGTGCGGCCGTGCACGACGGCCTTCGCCCACTCGAAGTAGAGGTCCAGGCCGTTCCCGGCCCCGTAGAGGTCCCACACGCTGACCCCCGGTGGGCGACAGCCGATCTCGGAGAAGCGCAGCCCTTTCGGCCCGAAGAACCACTCCATGTGGGTCGCGCTCGTCCCGATTCCGAGCACCTCGATCACCTTGCGGCCGAGCTCCTTCACCTCGTCGTAGGTGGATTCGTCGATCCTGTTGGTGATCGCGATCTGGGGTGAGATCCAGCGCGTCCTCATCGCCTCGAGGACGTTGGGGTAGTAGTGCGAGATGAAGTCGTGGACCACCTTCCCCTCGATGCAGAGCGAGTCGTAGAAGCCCTCGTGCCCCTCGACGAACTCCTCGACGGCGGTCGGCACGCCCCGATCGACCCCCGCGGCCTGGATGGCCGCCTCGAGATCCTCGTCGCTGTCGGCCCGGAAGGTTCCGGCCGCTCCCGCCGCGTCGGTGGGCTTGAGGATCAGGGGAAAGCCCACCTCCTCGGCGAACTCCCGAACTTCGTCCGCCGACCTCGCACCGGTCGACATGGCGCAGGGCACGCCGGCCTCCCGCAGCACCTCCTTCATGGCCGGCTTGTCCCGACACAGAAAGGCGGTGCGCACGGAGGTTCCGGGAATGCTGCAGGCCTCGCGCACCTTGGCGACGGTCAGGATGTGCGCCTCGACCGTGGCCTCGATGCGATCGACCCACTCGCGCCCCTGAATGCGGCGCACGGCGTCGCCGAGGGCACGCTCATCCACGACCGAGCGCACGCGCTCGTAGCCGTAGAGCCAGCCCCGCAGCTCGGAGTCCAGGGCTTCGAGGGGAGACTCCCCGATGGCGGTCACCCGTGCCCCTGCGGCGTGGAGGGACCTGACGAACTCCCGCTGGTTGCGAGGGAAACCCGGCTCGACGAAGAGGACATGCATGGAAGGCCTTGGGCTGGAAGCTGAGCAAGGGCCCCATCCCACCGGGGCCGCCGGCCCCACCTTAGCGGCCGGTCACCGATTCGTACAAGCGCACGTAGTGCGCGCCCTGGCGCTCCCAGGAGAAGTCCTGGGCCATCCCGCGCAGGACCATGCGACGCCAGGCCTCGCGCTCGCCGAAGGCCGCCAAGCAGGCGCGCATGGCCTGGAACAGGGCCTCGGGAACGAACTCGTCGAAGACGAACCCGGTCCCCGTGTCCGCGTCCCTCGAGTACGGTTGGACCGTATCGGCCAACCCCCCCGTACGCCGCACGACGGGCACCGTTCCGTAGCGCAGGCTGTACATCTGGTTGAGTCCGCAGGGCTCGTAGCGAGACGGCATCAGGAAGGCGTCGCTGCCGGCCTCGATCCAGTGCGCGAGCTCGTTGTTGTAGCCGCGGTAGAAGGCCACCTTGGTCGGGAAGGCGTCACGCAACCACTGGAAGTACTTCTCGTACCTCTCCTCACCACTGCCCAGGACGACCAGCTGCATGCTCTCCCGCTGGAGCAGCACGGGCAAGATGTCCGGCAGGAGCTCGAAGCCTTTCTGCGCGGTCAGGCGCGAGACGATCCCGAACAGGGGGACCTCCTTGGAAGCCTGGAGCTCGAAGCGCTCGAGCAGGGCGCGCTTGCAGCCCATCTTCCCGCTCAGGTCCTCGGCCGAGTAAGGCTCCGGCAACAGCGCATCGGTGGCGGGATCCCACTCGCTGTAATCGACGCCGTTCACGATGCCTACCAGGTGGTCCGCGCGAGCCCGCAGGAGCTCGTGCAGCCCCATGCCGAGCTCCTCCTCCTGGATCTCGCGCGCGTAGGTCTCGCTCACGGTCGTCAGGAGGTCGGCGTAGAGCAAACCGGTCTTGAGGAAGCTGAAATGGCCCTCTTCGAGGTCCTCCTGGTAGAGCATCGAGGCGTGCTCGTCCAGGGCGAGATCCGCGAGCCGCTGGGACGGAAAGACCCCCTGGTAGCCGAGGTTGTCCTGGAAGAGCTGGTCCCAGGCATAGCCCGCCTTGAGGTAGAGCGGAATCAAGGCCGTGTGCCAGTCGTTGCAGTGCAGCACGTCCGGCGACCACCCGAGGTGCTGGCAAACCACGAGCGCCGCACGGCTCAGGAAGGCGAAGCGCAGCGGATCCTCCTCGTCCGAGACGTAGATGTCCTCGCTGCCGTACAGCTCGGGGCAATCCAGGAAGTAGACCTCCTGGTCGCTGCCGGGGAGCACGGCCACCTCGACCGAGAAGCTCAGCTCCCGCTTACCGAAGGGCAGAGGGATGCTCCGCAGACGCGGATGAGGTCGCAGGGAAGCTTCCTTGGCCACCCCGCCGTACTTCGGCATGAGCAGCCGAACGTCGTGGCCGGCGCCGGACAGGTAGCGCGCGAGCGCCGCCGAGACATCGGCCAGACCGCCGGTCTTGGCGAACGGCGCGACCTCCGAGGAGACGAGAAAGATCCTGAGGGCCTTCATCGGCGGGATCTTATCCTCCGGACCCGAAGGCCCCAAATGGGCCTCGGGGCCTTGGATGCCCAACTTGTGGCGTGGTCCGGCCGCCCGGTGAGTTAGAATCCCGCCCATGAAACATGTCCTCTTCGTGGTCCCCTACGCCATGGAGACGACGCTCCGCTTCGTCCGGTCCATGATGACCCTCCCGGACGTGCGCCTGGGCATCCTCTCCCAAGAAGGCCCGAACACCTTCACGCCCGACGTGCGCCGAGGGATCCGGGGGTTTCATCGTGTCGAAGACGCACTGCAGCCGGACCAACTCGTGGCGGGTGTCCGTGCGATCGCCGCCGAATGGGATGGCCGGATCGACCGCATCGTCGGGGTCCTCGAGCAGCTCCAAGAACCTCTGGCCCAGGTGCGCGAACGGCTGGGCATCCGCGGCATGGACCTGCGGGAAGCCCACAACTTCCGCGACAAGTCGCGCATGAAGGAGCTCCTGCGAGAGAACGGCCTGCCCTGCGCCCGCCACAAGCTGGCCACGAGCGCGGCGGAGGCCATGGCCTTCGCGGAGGACTCGCTGCCCCTGGTGGTCAAACCGCCCTCCGGTGCCGGGGCCCGCAACACGATGAGGGTCGATTCCCTGGAGGAGCTGAACGGCTACCTGAGGACGATCCCGCCCAGCCCGTCGTCACCGCTCCTGCTCGAGGAGTTCATCCAGGGACGCGAGCATTCCTTCGACTCGGTCTCCCTCAACGGCCAGCACGTCTTCCACTCCATCTCGCGCTACTATCCCACTCCGCTGGAGGTGATGGAGAACCCCTGGCTGCAGTGGTGCGTGCTCCTGCCGCGCCACATCGATCTCCCCGAGTACGACGACATCCGTGAAGCCGGCCGCAAGGCCCTCGACGTGCTGGGCATGGTGACGGGCTTGACGCACATGGAGTGGTTCCGCCGCACGGACGGAAGCCTGGCCATCTCGGAAGTGGCCGCACGCCCGCCCGGCGCCCAGTTCACCTCCCTGATCTCCTACGCCCACGACTTCGACTTCTACCGGGCCTGGGCACGGCTGATGGTCGAGGAACGCTTCGAGGCGCCCTCCCGAGTCTTCGCCGTGGGCGCGGTGTTCCTGCGGGGACAGGGGCAGGGCAACGTGGTTCGCGTGCACGGACTGGAAGCGGCCCAGCGGGAGCTCGGCGAGCTGATCTGCCAGTCCAAGCTGCCGCGGCCGGGCCAACCTCCCTCCAACAGCTACGAGGGCGACGGCTACGTCATCCTGCGCCACGAAGACACCGCTCGCGTCGAAGACGGGCTGCGCAAGCTGCTCGGGCTCTTGCGCATCGAACTGGCCTGATCGGAACTTCCATGAACGTGATCATGATCTCCCCCGGCTTCCCGGCCGAAATGCCCCACTTCACCCGTGGCCTGGCCCGCGTGGGCGCCCGGGTCTTCGGGGTCGGCGAAAGTCCCGTCGGTGCCCTGGAAGAGGACGTGCGCTCGGTGCTCTCGGGCTACCTGCAGGTGAAGAGCCTGTGGGACGAACAGAGCGTCGTGCAGGAGGTCGAGCGCTGGGTGCAGGGCCACGGCATCGACCGGGTCGAGTGCTTGTGGGAACCCGGAGTCGTGCTGGCGGCGCGCCTGCGCGAAGCCCTGGGAGCACCGGGCATGACCGTCGCCCAGGCCATCCCCTTCCGCGACAAGGAGAGCATGAAGCAGGTCCTGGACCGCGCGGGAGTCCGTACCCCCAGGCACGCGCGCGCCAGCACGAGCGAACAGTGCCGCCAGGCAGCCGAAGAGATCGGCTATCCCTTGATCATCAAGCCCATCGCGGGAGCCGGCTCGGCCGACACCTATCCACTGCACGACGAGTCCGATCTCGAGCAAGCGCTCGAGTTGACCAAGCACGTGCCCGAGGTCAGCGTCGAGGAGTTCATCGAGGGCGAGGAGTTCACGTTCGACACCGTCTGCTCCAACGGCGACGTGCTGTTCCACAACGTCGCCTGGTATCGCCCCAAGCCCCTGGTCGCGCGCCTCAATGCCTGGGTCAACTCCCAGGCCATCGCCCTGCGCGACACCGACGTGCCGGACATCAAGAAGGGCAAGCAGCTCGGCTTCGACGTGCTCCGGGCCCTGGAGTTCGAGACCGGCTTCACGCACATGGAGTGGTTCCTGACCCCCAAGGGTGAAGCCGTCTTCGGCGAGATCGGTGCCCGTGCTCCCGGAGCGCGCCTGGTGCACGTGATGAACTACTCGGCCGACGTCGACCTCTTCACGGGCTGGGCCGAGGCCGTGTGCCACGGTCGCCTGTCCCAGGACACGCGCAAGCGCTACAACGCCGCGGTCGTGTTCATGCGCGCCCAGGGTCAGGGCACCGTGCGCAGCTACCGCGGCCTCGAGCAGATCCTGTCGCACTATGGGGAGCACATCGTCAACATCGAGCTGACGCCGATCGGGGCTCCGCGCCGTGATTGGAAGAAGAGCGTCGTGGGAGACGGTTGGGTGGTGGCCCGACACCCCGACCTGGAAGTGACCAGCGAGATCGCCAACCGCCTGGCGACCGATTTTCAGATCCTCGCCAGCTAGCAACCATGGCCGCATCGAACGTCATCGTGCTGGGTCCCCAGCGCCATACCCCCTGCGTGGATCAAGCCCTGGCATGCTTCTCAGGTGTCGAGCAAGGGCCGATCGCCATCGTCACCGCGGGATGGGAGGAACGCGAGAGTGAGGACGAGGAGCTCGACCACCACCTCGGAGGTCGCACACTCAACCTGAACCTGTTCCAGCGCACGGAAAAAATCTTCGAGCAAGACACCGAGCTCTTCCAAGCCCTGCGCGACCGGCACGACCGCCTGCGCAAGCTTCAGGAGCTCTACCGATTGCGCCTGGCCCATGCCCTCGAGGCCGCCAGGGAGATGCTGCGCCTCGAGGAGCACGACGACCTGGTCGAGGCGGAGCGCGAAGACGCCATCCGCGCCGTGCGCACCCTGGACACCCAGCACCTCGAACGTCTGCGGGAGGTCCACGCCGAGTTCGAGCAGCGCTGGAAGCCGGCGGAACGGGACGCGGTCCAGCGCCAGGTGGGCGAAGTTCGCTCCGCCCTCACCGATGCGCCGGCCGTCTGCGTCGCCGGGGGGCACGTGATCATCCTGCTCAACCGCATGCGCCTCTTCGGCCTGGTCGAGCTGCTCGGCGAGCGCCCGCTCATCACCTGGTCCGCCGGGGCCATGGCCCTCTCCGAACGGGTGATCGTCTTCCACGATTCCCCGCCCCAGGGGCCTGGCGACGCCGAGGTCCTGGAGCAGGGGCTGGGCCTACTCAAGGGCCTCGTTCCCCTGCCCCACGCCTCCCACCGCCTGCGGCTGGACGACGCCACGCGCGTCAGCCTGTTCGCACGACGCTTCGGTGGAGACCTGGCCTGTGCCCTGGATCCCGAGGCTTGGATCGAGTGGAACGGTCGAGAATGGAAAGCCCGCGAGGGCACCCTACGCTTGATGCCCGACGGAGAGTTGGGCGAGATCTTGCCGCAGCTATGAAGGCCATCCAGCACCTTGAAGAGAAGGGCTTGCTCGAGCCCGACCCGAACGTCGATGCCTTCCTGGCCGACAACACCTTTCCCCTCGTCGACGGAACCACGGTGACCTTCGCCTTCCGCGGCGAGGCCGACGCCGTCTTGCTGCGTCACTGGGTCTTCGGGCTGCCCGAGGACCAACCCTTCGAGCGGGTCCCCTTCTCCGATCTGTGGGTCCTCGTGCTGGAGCTGCCCGAGGGCTCCCGCATGGAGTACAAGCTGGAGGTCGTTCGCGGCAACCAGCACCGACTCATCCAGGACCCCCTCAACCCCAACACGGCCGCGGACCCCTACGGCGCCAACTCCGTGGCCCACTCGACGGGCTATCAGCACCCGGACTGGGCCCTGCCCAACGCCGATGCACGCCCGGGCGAGATCCACGAGCACCACATCTCCAGTGACGTGTTCTCGGGGATGCGATCGATCAAGATCTACACGCCGGCACGCTTCCGCGAGACACGCCGCTACCCCCTGTTGATCGTTCACGACGGCAGCGACTTCCTGCGCTTCACGGATCTCAAGACCGTGCTGGACAACCTGATCCACCGGCTCGAGATCCCGCCCATGATCGTCGCCCTCACCGACTCCCCCAACCGCCTCCAGGAGTACGCGGACGACCCGCGTCACGGGGAGTTCATCGCCAAGGAGCTCGTCCCGCTGCTCGAGGACAAGTACCCCCTGGTAGGAAGCCCGTCCGCACGCGCCCTGGCCGGCGCCAGCTTCGGAGCGGTCGCATCCCTGGCCACCGCCTGGCGCCATCCCGGCGTGTTCGACAACCTGCTGCTGATGTCGGGCTCGTTCGCCTTCACCGACATCGGAGACCACGACCGGGGCCCCCTGTTCGACCCGGTGGTCAAGTTCGTCAACGAGTTCCGCCAGGAACCCGCCAAGGCGGCCCGACGCTTCTACATGAGCTGCGGCACCTACGAGTCCCTGATCTACTACAACCGTTCCCTGGTTCCCCTGCTGCAGCAGTCGGGAATCGACGTGCGCTACACGGAAGCGCGGGACGGCCACAACTGGGAAAACTGGCGAGATCGCCTGCGTGAAGGCCTCGCATGGCTGTATCCTGGTCCGCTGTGGATGGTTTACGAGTGAAGTCCGGACGGAGTTGAGGCCCAGCGGGGCCAGAAGGGGAAAGGACGTGGCCAACGTCACACGCAGAATCGGACTCTCGCTGGGCGCGGACATCTGCTGGCCCATCTGCTACGAGGACATCGTCCGCGAGCTCGACCTGTCCCTGCAGATCAAGAAGGACAACGTCGGCTTCGAGGTCCGCCGGGTGGACATCGAGCCCTTCAGCCTCGGGCGTCCGGCCCCCTACGACATCGTCCTCGACCGCCTGACCCACTGGTACTACCCCAGCCGAGAGTGGATCAAGAAGGCGATCGTGCTCGACGACGTGTACGTGCTCAACAATCCCTGGTCCGTGCAGTCCATGGAGAAGCAAACCTCCTACTGCGCCATGATGCGCCTGGGGATGCCGATCCCCGAGACCTGGCTCATCCCGCCCAAGGAGTACGAGTCTTCGCCCGACCTCGAACCGACCCTGCGTCAGTACGCCAAGCTGTTCGACCTGGCCGACGTGGCCAAGGAAGTGGGCTTCCCCTGCTTCATGAAGCCCTACGACGGCGGCGGTTGGGTCGGCGTCAGCAAGATCGACGACCTGGAGGCGTTGCGCGACGCCTACGACAAGAGCGGCAAGTTCGTCATGCACCTCCAGAAGGGCGTGCACCCCTACGAACACTTCGTGCGCTGCGTCGGCCTGGGCCCCCAGGTCAAGTTCGTCAACTACGACCCGGACCAGCCCTTGCACGAGCGCTATCGTCCGGACACGGATTTTCTGCCCGAAGAGGATCGCTCCGAGCTGGAAGACATCACGCTGACGATCAACTCGTTCTTCGGCTGGGACTTCAATTCCTGCGAGGCCCTCTCCCAGGCCGGAACCTGGAACCCGATCGACTTCGCCAACCCCTGCCCCGACTCCCAGGTCACCTCGCTCCACTACCACTTCCCCTGGCTGGTCAAGGCCAAGATCCGCTGGTCGCTCTTCTGCGCTGCCCACAAGCGCAAGAAGCCCCACAACCTGGATTGGAAGCCCTACTTCAGGATTGCTGCCAAGAAGCTGCCCCAGCGCGAGAAGCTGCGTCAGTACGCCGAGATCGCCCACAAGCGCTTCGAAACCGACCGCTTCCACGAGTTCTGCGACAAGCACCTCTCCCACCTGGACGAGGTCGCCTGGGAGTACTTCGGGGACGACCGTGCCAAGAACGCGGTGCGCAAGAAGGTCGAGGCGCTCTTTCCCGAGCACGAGATCGACGAGTTCACCGATCTGTTCTGGTCGAAGATCCAGGATTGGCGCGAGGACGACGCCAAGACGCGCACGACCGCCAAGGCCTGAGCCCCCCTCCCCGCCCATGTCGAAGATCCTCACCTCGTGGTACTCCCACCGCCTCGGCAAGGAAGTCCAGGTCGCCCGCTGGGGCGAGACCGGCACGCCGGTCCTGTTCTTCCCCACGGCCGCCGCCGACGCCGAGGAGTGCGAACGCTTCCACATGCCCGCGACCCTCGAGAGCTTCCTGGCCGAAGGCCGCATCAAGCTCTACTCGATCGATAGCGTCGCCGGTCAGGCCTGGCTCAAGGAGGACAACTCCACGAGGGTGGCCGCCAAGGTCCAGAACCAGTTCGACGCCTTCATCTACAACGAGGTCGTCCCCGCCATCCGCACCGACTGCCA
>JAUIEE010000561.1 GCA_030428965.1 bacterium
GGTCGTTGACGTCGATGCTCGTGATCTTGATGCCGTCCGCATTGATGACCTTGAGGTCGAACAGGCAGCCGGAGTTGTCCCCGGTCAGGCCGTTGCCGCCAACCGCGAGGGTCGCCAGGGAGCCGACGTTGCCACCGGGCGCGCAGACCTCGACGTAGTCCGTCTTGGTCATCGTGTCCGAGTTGCAGCCACCGGTGGCCTTGAGGGTCACCGTGAACTTGCCGCCGGTCGCGTAGACGTGCGTCGGGTTCTGCGCGGTCGACGTGTTGCCGTCGCCGAAGTCCCACTCCCAGGCCGTCGGGCCACCGGCCGAGTCGTCGGTGAAGGTCACCGAGTACGGCGCGTTGCCGAAGGTGCCACTGGCGGAGAAGTCCGCCGTGACGATGCCGGCCGAGATGTAGTCGGTCTTGGTGATCGTGGAGGACGGGTGGGACGCATCCGTCACCGTGAGGGAAGGCGAGAAGAAGCCGCACGTGTACGTGTGCGACGGGTTCTGCGCGGTCGACGTGGAGCCGTCACCGAAGTCCCACATCCACGACGTGACGCCACCGGAAGCCGAGCTGAAGCTCGTGTCGGTGAACTGCACGTTCAGGGGAGCGGCGCCGCTGGTCGGTGTGGCCTGGAAGTCTGCGTCCGGGGGAATGCCGTTGACCGTGACGGCACCTGCTTTCGTCTCGACGTCGGTGCCTCCAGCCCCCGCGACGGTCAGGGTGACCGAGTAGGTTCCGGGGACGTCGTAGGTGTGGATGGGGTCGGTTTCGTTCGAGGTGCGACCGTCTCCGAAGTCCCAGGAGCGCACCTGAACGTTCCCCGAGGAAACGTCCTCGAAGCTCACCGTCAGCGGCGCGAGCCCCGTTTCGGGGGTGATCTGAAAGTCGGCCCGGGGCGGCGTGGCCTCGAAGCGAAACGAGTCCACGTAGCCGACGGAGGATTGCTGACCGTCGCGTCCGTTGCCGACCTGGACGGAGACCAGGAGGCGCGTGTCTCCGGCGAAGGAGCTCGGGAAGAGCGTCGCCAGGTCCACTCGCACCGTCTCCTTGGCGGTCATGGACAGCCCGGAGTGGGCCGAGGTGAGGGGAGTCGGGGTGAAGGTGTCGGCGTAGAACACGTTGTAGGTCGTGCTGCCGTCGCCGATGTCCACGCTCATCCAGTCGTTCAGGTTCGGCTGGTTCGCGTCCTCGGCCCGCAGGAAGGCCGCCTCGAACACGAGCACCGAGTATCCGGGCGGGTAGGTGAACAGCTGGTCGATGCCGGCGCCCCCGATGCCCGGCGTCGTCGGTCCACCCGGGTTGGAGGGAGGCGTGGCGCCGTTCGTTCCCTCGGCCGAGATCTCGAGCCACTTCTGTCCGCGGCTGGGGAAGCCGTTGTCCTGCGCCGGGCCGAGGGGATGGACGCGGTGCTCCGTGCCGGTTGCGCGCCAGGCCCCCTGGGGCTGAGCCGAAGGGACCTGTCCCTCGAAGCCGGGATCCCGCAGGTGACGCGACGGGATGAGCCGATCCGAGTCGGAGAGTTCGTCCTGGCCGACCTGGGGACGGGCCCAGGGTGCGGCGGAGGCGAGCAGAAGGGCGAGCAGGGTGGGGAGCGGAAGGCGCATTGAGGGGAGGGAGCGTAGGTGGCTATCAGGATGTTGCATTTCATGCTAAGGCCCCTCTGCGCGATTGGTAAACAGGAAAAACCCCTGCTGGGCGGGCCTTGCATCCTGCGGGGCCCTGGGCAGGAGAACGGCGGTGGAAAGGCCTTCCGCCCCCCGGAAGAAAGGTCCCGGGAAGCTGGGCTTGTGACCTGCCCGGCCGCTCTGGTACAGGGGCCCGATGCAGGACTACAAGCGCGACTTCGTTCAATTCCTGGTTTCCTCGGGGGTGCTCCAGTTCGGGGAGTTCACGACCAAGAGCGGGCGTGAGACCCCGTACTTCCTGAACACCGGCCGCTATCGGACCGGGGAGCAGATGAATCGCCTGGGGACCTACTACGCCCGGGCCATCGAAGATCGGTTGGCGGGGGAGTACGACGTGCTGTTCGGTCCGGCCTACAAGGGCATCCCGCTGGTGGTCGCGACCTCCATGTGTCTCGCACGGGAGTTCGCGCGCAACGTGGCCTACTGCTTCAACCGCAAGGAAGAGAAGGACCACGGCGAAGGCGGCGTCCTGGTGGGACACGCCCTGGCCGAGGGCGAGCGCGTTCTGATCGTGGAGGACGTCACGACCGCCGGAACGTCGATCCGTGAGACCGTCCCGATCCTGCGCTCCAAGGCGGCGATCGAGCTGGCCGGTTTGGTCGTCTCGGTCGACCGAATGGAGCGCGGGAAGGGAGAAACGACGGCCCTCGACGAACTGGCCGGAGAGTTCGCCATGCCGACCTTCTCGATCGTCAATCTCGACGAGATCGTGGCCTGCCTGCACGGTCGTGAGGTGGCCGGCAAAGTGTGGATCGACGACGCGACGCTGGGCCGCATCCAGAGTTACCGGGAGCGCTACGGAGCCCGCCAGCCGGCCGGCTAGGCAGGCCGGAAGCGGTCCAGGGGCCGC
>JAUIEE010000080.1 GCA_030428965.1 bacterium
CTGGATCTTCTCGATTTACAAGGACAGGCAGGGCGTACTCTGGCTTGGCACGCATGCCCATGGCGCCTATCGCTTCAATGGCAGGTCCTTCGAGCGATTCAGGCCGTGACGATAGGGAGCATCTTCACGGCCTTGGGTGTCCCGTAGTCGGGTGAACGCAGAGCGAGCGGATCCGTGCCGCGTGGACTCGACCTCGGGTGGCCGTGATCAAGGCCCGTCCTGGTTTGCGACTAGAGCCTCGAGCGCAGCCCGGCCAGGACCACAGGCTCCAGGAGGCGCGCGAGGAGGTCGTGCCCGGCGAGTCCCAGATGGTGATCGAGCTTCCAGTAGAGAGGCTCGGGAGCCGCGCGCATGGCTTCCAGGGGATACAGGGTCTCGATTCCGGCTGCCTCGAGCCGTTCCTGGAGCCTGGATCCGAGCTGTGCGTTGAGGCTCGCCTCTTCCCGTGTGATCTCCAGGTCGCGGCACACCGCCTCCAGAACGTCGGCGTCGCTCTCGGGCTCGACGTCGGCCTTGGTCGGCAGCAGCAACGTGACCAGTCGGATCCCACGTTTCTGGCATTCTTCCCCGATCGCGAGCATCGAATGCTCGACGGCGTCCAGGGAGCGGTCGGCCTCCCACGGGAAGTGCTTGAAGCGGTAGCACTGGTTGAGTCCCTGGTTGATCGGCCCGCGCGAACGCTCGGCAGCCTTCGAAATGCGCCGGGTGTAGTCCTGGTCACCGCGGGGCGGCGACCAGCCGTCCAGCACGTAGCCGATCTTCAGGTCGTCCCACAGGTCGTTGCCCAGGAAGAGCACGACCAGGAACAGGTCCGGATCCAGATGGCCCCACTTGTCGAGCACACGGCGGTAGCAGTAGGGACCGGTATGGGGCACCGCGGCGTTGACGACCTCGAGCTCGGAGAGCCCCGGCTCCCCGCGCAGGTTCTGCTCGAGGCGTTTGGCCAGGGTCTCGTGGTTGTTGACCACGCCGGCCGTGTGGGAGTCCCCGGCCACGAGGACCCGCGGGCCGCGCTTCTCGACCTGGATCTCCCGGTCTTCGCGCAGGCCCTGGCCGTTGGTGCGCATCACGAACGATCCCTGGGGATGTTCGGGCCAGGGCATCCGTTGTTCCTGGTCGGGATGGAAGAGGAGCAGAGAGACCGGGTCGAACCGGAAGGTGCTCTGGATGCGATCGAGGTCGAAGACGTAGTTCGCGGCGGAGCGATCGAGGTGCTCGAGGCGGTCGAAGGTGTGCACCGAATGCCCCTTGAGCCAGGCCCTGGCCCAGGGATTGTTCCAGGTCAGGACCAGAGCGATGGCGGCTGCGGTTCCCAGCCCTGCAGCGATCCAGCGCTTGGCCCCCATGGTGTACGACTAGCATGGGGCCCCACCGGGATACAAGGCGGCGTCGTTCCCCGGAGCCTCGAGGGGGCCGCCGGTCCGGTCGATCGAAGTGCGGACAGGCCGAGGCTCTCGGGAACCGCCCCGGCACGAAAAAGGGGCCGCGAGCAAGATGCCCGCGGCCCCGGTGGATCTCAGCCGACCTCAGGCCGGCTCGTTCCTCTTACCAGCGACCGCCGCCGCCACCGCCGCGGGGCTGACGCTCCTTGGCGATGTTGACGGTCAGGTTGCGGCCGTCGAGGTCCTTGCCGTCGAGGTCGGCGATGGCCGACTGGGCCTCCGCTTCGTTGGCGAACTCGGCGAAGGCGAAGCCGCGCGGGCGGCCTGTCTCGCGGTCGGTGACGATGTGGATGTCCTTGACCGTCCGTCCGCCCTCGGAGAGGACGGCGCTGAGGGTCTCTTCGGTCGTGTCGAAGTTGAGGTTGCCGATATAGAGTCGGTTACCCATGGGTGTGGATACTCCTTGCCGTTGTCTGCGTGCCGTTACCTGTCCAAACAACGGAAAGGGATGCGTGCGCGGATCATCGGACTGCTTGGTTCTAATGAGAAAGGTGTCCCCCTAGCAGGGAGACGCTGCTTCACTCCACGCCGGACCGCCATCGGCCTGATCCAGGAGTGTTGCTCGGGTGGGCTCGGGATCGAAAGCCCTCAAGGGGGCCAATCCTAAGAGCGGAGTGTGCTCCGGCGAAGGAACTTGGAACGACTGCCGCGCACGCCGTCCTGAAGGCGGGACGGGCTGCCCTGGCGAGCGGTGCCTTGCCGCATCTGCGGCACAGGTTCGGAGTCGAGCGGGCAAGGTGGTGAGCGCGGACGGTTCGTGGGGGACCGGTCGAAATGGGCAGGATCCCGGCGAACGGCGAGAGGTGGCTGAGGGCAGGTGTCGAGCCGCAGGCTCGTTGCCACGAGACTATAGGGCTTCTCCTGGCGATCGTAAGGTCAATCCTCGAACAACTTGGCGCCTGAGCCGGACCCCTCCGATCCTCGTTTGGGGCGGCAGGGGCGGGCAAGGGGCGCAAGAGGGCAGGCGTGGGCCGGGCCGATCTGCCCTTTCGAGGGCGGGGACCGACCCTAGGACCCTCGAGCCACCTCCTACCCGCCAGCTCGCGGGAATCCGGCCAAGGGTCTTCCTTGGAACCGTCGAGAAGCGCCCTTGCCGCCGCTTCTGGACCCCGAAGAGTTCGGCAAGGTGACCGTGGACCGCGAGGCCGGCGCGATCGAGTGGCCCAATCTAAGGGGACAACGCTCCGGAGACCTTCTACCTCCTGCCGCACGAACGCGGCGCCGCCTGAAGAGACGCGTAAGGTGGGGAAGGGGGGACTCGAACCCCCACGGGATTGCTCCCTTCGGATTTTAAGTCCGATGCGTCTACCGATTTCGCCACTCCCCCAAGAGTCCGGAGTCTAGGCGGGGAGTCGGCATGGAACAAACCTCAGGGGAGGGGCTGGCCGCCGATCCTCCCAGGGCCATGGGTCGAAGAGAAGGATCGAGCCTGGGAACGCTGGCGCACGGCTTGATCCTGTGGCCGACAGCTCGCCTTCCACGCTTGTCGAAGGTCGAAGACAGTCCTTAGGCTTGGAGCGAGGAGGGCTTCTTCATGGCGCGCATCGAAGGTGTGGACCCCGATCGGACCGAGGGCTACGTGGGCAAGGTGCTGGAGGCTCAGCGCTCCACCTGGGGACGGCCCCTGCTCAACCATCTGGTCTATGCCCGCAGGCCGAGCCTGTTCAAGGCCGTGCGGGGCATGTGGTCCGGCTTGAACCAGGGGGCGATCGTGGACGAGGCTCTGGTCGCCCTCATCAATCGTCGTGTGGCCAAGTTGAACGGGTGCGTCTTCTGACAGGACATCAACGCTGCCGTGGGCAGCGGGCTCGGAGTGTCCGAGCAGAAGATCTTGGCCCTGGACGAATACCTGGAGAGCCCGCTGTTCTCGCAGGTGGAGAGGGTGGCCTTGGAGTACGCGGATGCGATCACCCTCTCCGGCGATGACGTGGAGGACGAGCTGTTCGCCCGTCTTCGCGAGCACTACGACGAAGAGCAAGTGATCGAGCTGACGGCGCTCGTGGCCTGGGAGAACGCCTCGAGCAAGTTCAATCGGGCCCTGCGGGTCGAGTCCCAGGGGCTTTGGAAGAGGGTGACTCCCTGAGTGCACCCGCTGTCTCAGCGTGCCCGGTTGGTCGCTGGCCAGCGAACCCTTCAGAAGTTGCTGCGACGCAGGGGCTGCAGCGGAGGCTCCGGACGAGCCTCGGGACGAGAGCGAGGCTTGCCCAGTTCGATGCTCAGATTCTCGATGCGCTCCACGCTGCCCCGTGAGCTCGGCTTCGGCAAGCAAGCCAGGGTCGAGCCCATGTCGGCGTGGCCGAGCTGGACCCGAATGGCCTCGAGGGTCGCGTCCTGTTCCTGCAAGCGGGCGGCGAAGGAGTTGCGCAGGCCCATGGCATGCACGCGTTGCTCGACCTGGGCACGGCGTGCGACCCGGGGCAGCATGGCGCGGATGTAGGCGTCCTTGAGGGACTCGCCCTGCAGGGTACAGAACAGGGGACCGTCGCTGCGCAGGCACAGGGCGCGACGGCGGACGAGCCAGGCTTCCACGTAGGCGTGGGCGGCCGGGAAGAGCCAGGCCTGGCGGCTGCGGTCGGAGGATCGATGGCGCACGCGCACCTGCCCCCGCTCGAGGTCGATGTCGTCGGGGATCAGGTTCAGGGCTTCGGAGATGCGTAGGCCGCTGCAGTAGAGCAGGGCGATCAGGGCGCGGTTACGCAGGCCCGTCGGTGCCCGGCGGCTGCAGGCCTCGATCAGGCTGTGGACCTGGTCCCCCGACAGCAGCTCTTCTTGGCGTTTGTCGGCGGCCTTCTCGGTGGGGGGCAGGGCCCGCAGGGTGTGCGTGGAAACTTCGCGAGCTTGGAACGGACTGAAGCCCACTTGGGGATTCGGCTTCCGGATCATGCGTGACTCCCTCGAGCCCGGGGGGACTCCGGTTGGGGGGTGGAGGTGAGACGAACGGGAGGGTCGGGTCATCCTCGGATTCCCTCTTCTTTCCCCTCGTCGCCGAGGAACGACAGCGCTCCGAGCAGGCAGTAGGTCAGTCCGCCGACCGCCCAGATCCAGGTCGCCAGGTCGAAGGGCAGGGCCCCTTGGCCCAGGTCGAAGACCCCCTTGCTGACCCACATACCGGCGAATCCGAGGACCCAAAGAAGTGCACAGGAACTGGAGAGCTTGGTGTTCATGTCGAACCTCGCCCTCTTGTGTGCAAAGGCAGTGCCAAGGCCCGCAGAGCCTTCCTGGCGCCCCTCTGTCGCCGGAAAGGGACACCTGCCCGGGGCCCGCGTCCGATCATGAGGACAGACCGTGACCCAGTCGGATGGCCCCTCACGGCCCCCTGGTTGACCTTTGGACCCTACCCGCTATCCTTCTCCCCCGCGTCCTCGGGCGCAGGGCGGCATGGCCAAGTGGTAAGGCGACGGATTGCAAATCCGTGATTCCCCGGTTCGAATCCGGGTGCCGCCTCCAAGCACCGGTTTTGTCCTCGCGGGAGTGCGGCTCGATCGTGCGCCCGCCCTCGGGGCTCAGGTCGTGACGGACTCGGGGGGCTCCTCGCGCGGCGCGGCCGGAGCGGACTCGGTCTCATCGAAGGGGAAGGGGATCTCCTCCGAGGCGAAGGTGATGTAGGCCACGATGTCGTGGGTGTAGCCCGCCATGCGCCGACCCAGGGAGCTGAGCTCCTCGAGGGGGTGTCCGACGGCGATGCGGGACAGGAGCTGGACGACGGCTACGAGAGCCAGAGCCAGCTCGAGGATCTGGAACAAGAGGGCGAAGAAGATCACGTGGAACACGCGCATCCACGTCGATCTCTGGGCGATGGCGGGTCGTTCTTCCATGTCAGGGGCTCCTCGGGAACGTCTTCCTCCTGGGGAGGCTTCGTTCCTCATGGGTCTCCTTGGGAAAGCGGAGCTCGGTCTTTCAGGAAGGGTCCACTTTCCCCGTGTCTGTGGTCTGGCGGCATGCCAGGGCACCTGCCGATGATGCCGTCGCCGTCCGGATTGCGCAGGTCTTCCGTAGCCTACCGTCCCAGGTGCTGGGACCGCGTGGGGCGACCTGCGAACGGGGTCGGGCCCGCAGAGGAATTCCTGGAAAGAGCCCAGGCTCTGGGGAAGAGGGGTGCTAGTCGCTGCAGTCCTGCATCAGCTGGAAGACGATGCGCGATTCCGGAACGACGTCGATGCCGGTCGCGAACAGGCCCAGTCCGGCGATGGTTTCGAAGCGCGTTTGGTTCCAGCCCACGCGCTGTCCGTTGGAGACCCGGAGGCGGGGGGCCCCATGGCGGGGCATCGTGCCGATGACCGAGAAAAGCTGTCCATCCCCGTCCAGGTCGCGGCCTTCTCCGCCTTCGGAGATGTTCAGGGCCAGGAAGTCTCCGTGGATGCTTCCCGGTCCGCCAGCCGCGTAACCAAGGGAGCGAACGTGCCCGGTGGGGATGTCGTACAGGGCCCATACGAAGTCGGTCGTGTCTCCGTCGCCATTGAGGTCCACGCCCTCATCGGGCTCGGATCGAGCGAAGAGGACGTCTCGGCCCTCGACGTCCCATGCTCCACCGGCAACCCCCAGATGGAAGGTCTGGCCGGTGGCCAGTTCGTGAAGCCAGGGGATGATGTCGAGGAGGTCGCCGTCCCCATTCCAGTCCACGTTCTCTTCCGGGCTCGCGAACAGCAGGAACCCCTTCGAAACGTTGGGGCGCGCGGTGCTCGCTACGGGGAGCCCCAGATCCGTGACGACTCCGGTGGGGAGGTTCCGGATCTGCATGGTCTGCGTGTCCAGGTTGTTGTAGATGAGCTTTCCGTCCGCAAAGGTCGGCTCGTAGGCTTCGACCATCAGGTTCGTCACGCTGCGTGACGCATATTCGAGCAGGTGCAGGACCCTGTCCAGCTGGTCCCCGTCGCCGTTGAGATCGGCCCCTTGGCTGGCCTCGCTCACGTGGAAGGCGAGGTGGTCGTCGGACGTCACCGAGATTCGCTCACCCCAGGCCAGGTTCAGGTGCTTGCCGGCCTGGGCCGCGAAGTCGTAGGCGAAGTAGACCTCGTCGTCGAAGTCGCCGTCGCCGGTACGGTCCATGCCAGGAGCTTCCTGAACGAGCCAGACGGCGTAGGGGCCGCTGATCGAGGCGAGGAGGTTTTCGTTGAGTGCGCGGCCGGAGCTCGAGAGCGTTCCCGTGACCAGATCTCCCGCATAGACGATGAAGTCGTCGAGGTCTCCGTCCCCGTTCTCGTCCACCGTCGTCTCCTTGGACTGAAACAAGCAGGTAGCTCCAGGGCCGGAGGCCATGCGCCAGTCGGTCTCGATTCCGGTTGCGACCAAGCTTCGCGTCCGGAGGTCGAACGTGTGAAGCTGGGCGTTGTGGATCTCGAACAGGAAATTCCCTTCTGGAGAATAGGCCGCGACGCCGACCTCGGGAACGAGACCGGTGCGAACGTACTCCTCGGTGAGGAAGCTGTAGGCCGTGTGGATCGTCACCTCGCCGATCGGATTGAAGATCGTCGACGAGTAGACCAGCCATTCCGAGCTGATCCCCAGCAGTCGGTCCTCCTGGAGGAGGGGGTAGGGAGGCAACCCCGGAAAGGAGTGGGCCTCGGGGAGGCAAACCTCCACCGAATGTGCATCCCGGGTGGGGCCCAGCTGTGCACTCGCCGTTTGCCCGGCGGCTGCCAGGATCAAGGCGACCTGAGGGATCTGTTTTCGAGGCATGCGAGCTCCTCCGCTTCTCTCCCGTGACCTGCGCCATCCTAGCAAGGCTTGTCGCTCTCGGGGCCGTCGTGTCGATTTGCGGAGGAGGCCCCCCTTTGGGGCCAGATTGGGTCCAGATTCTTTAGGATGGACGCCTGACGGACCTCTGCCGTAGGGACTTCTCCATGTGTCGTCTTGCCGCTTGCCTGGAACTCCTGTTCGCAGCCCTCGTCTTTTCATCGGTGGCCGGCTCGCAGAGCCGGGCCGTCGATCGGTCTCCGGAGAAGCTCTGCTTTCCAAAGTTCGAGCGACTTCTGCCGCCGGCTCCTCCCTTCGTGACGGTCGGGGCCAACACCGTCCATGGTGTTTCGCAGGAGCACATGGTCTACACCGAGCATTTCTTTGCGATGGGGGATGAGCGAGACCTGATCTGGGTTCATCACATCCCTTCAGGTACAACGGGAAATACAGGGCTCGTCAGCGACGGCCGTGGCGTCGGCTATGCCCCGGGGAGCGGTCAGCTCTTGCAGATCGACTACCCCATAACGTCCGTCGAGGGGACCCTTCATTGGGTAGACCTGGGCACTCTCACCTCGACGAACCTGGGCTTGACGACTCGTCCATGGATGAACCGTTCCGCGGATCGTGAAACGGCGGTG
This sequence comes from bacterium, assembly GCA_030428965.1. Classification (GTDB taxonomy): domain Bacteria; phylum Planctomycetota; class UBA1135; order UBA1135; genus JAUIEE01. Next base: position 7,757 of record JAUIEE010000080.1, read on the forward strand.
TTTGCCGTCAAGGAGACGACGGTCGATGAGAACGGAGACGGGGACCTTGGCGACTGGATTGCCTACGGGGCTGACCTGGTCAGTGGGGCAGTCGTCAGCTCGCGGCGTGCGACGAGCTCGCTGGACTTCCGGCAGATGTGGGTGGACGATGTTCGAGCCGCCTGGCTTGTTCCCGAACCGATCGGGACCGACTGGACCGGAGACGGGGATTCCAACGACGACGTCTACTTCGTCCACGACTTCATGGTGGGGGCCGGAATCCAGCTGGGGTTGGCGTCCGGCGGCTTTCCCTCGTTCCAGTGCGTGCTTCGGGGGGATTGGCTTGTCTTTCCCGTGAACGAAGGGGCCCAGGGGAGCGACCTCAATGGAGATGGAGATCTTGCGGACGAGGTGATGCACAGCTTTCACTTCCCCAGTCGGGCTATCGCCAATCTCGGCTTCGTCGGAACCCTGCCGTCGATCACAAGCTCCCGGTTGGCGGTGCGCAGCTCGCAGACGGAAACGATTCTCATCGTCGACCTGGTGACGAGCGCCATCGAAGACCTGGGTATCGTGGCGAGCCCGAGCGATCCCCTCGTCCGTGGAGACCTGGTGTTCTACGTGGCCGAGGAGAGTTCCGTGGACTGGAATGCGGATGGAGATCTGCTTGACGACATCTTGTGGGTGCATGATCCGGCGTCTGGCCAGAGCTGGAATCTCGGCGCGTCCGGGTCAGCCAGCCGAGTTCGTGTTGACGATCGGTGGATCCTCTATCCACGGTCAGAGCTGGCTGAGGGCTCCACAGATCTCAATGGAGACGGGGACGTTGCCGACTCCGTTCTTAGTTCCTACGACCGGAGCACAGGGCGAATCATTTCGCTCGGTTACGCTGCGCTGAGCGGTGAACCGCAGGGGGAGTTCGCTCTCGTCAACGTCCACGAAGACTCGCAAGGTCAAGACCTGGACGGGGATGGCGCCCTGGATAGCACGGTTCTCCTGGCCCTGCCGCCCTCCGGAAGATCCCCTCGCCGGGTCCTCTACTCGGGGGCATCGGCGGGCGGGTTCGAACGGGTGCCTGGCCTGGGGCTTGTCGGTGTCGCCGTCGACGGGCCGCTCCGCTACCTGAAGGCCATGGTGCTCGAGCCCTGCGCGGATTGAGCGTAGTCCTGCTCCAGCGCCGGTCTCCTGGAGACACTGCGGGCAGAAGAGCGGCGGAGCTGCATCCAGGGGGGCCTCAGGGAGAAGGCCCGACGTAGGCGACGAAGTCCGCTAGCTCGCGGTGCTCCTCGAGCAGCTGCTCGGAGGTCTGATCCACGAAGGTCACCACGCACGGCGCAAGGCCCGTTAGCTCTCGGATCATTTGAACGGTCCCGCCGTCTTCGTTGCAGTGGAAACTGCCCACGACGAGGAAGACCGGCCCGCCGCCCTGTTCGCGGGCCCGCGCGACGGATTGGGCCATGGTCATGTCCCACAGGCACTGCGCCCGGTAGTACCCCTCGAGCTTCTCGTCGAGAGCGCCCTCTTCCTGCGGCTCGTTCTCCTGCATGTGCTCGCGCATCTTCTCGAAGAAGGCCTCTCGGTAACGAACGGTGGGAACGACCTGCGGCGTGGCGAACAGGCGCTGTTGCTCGGGGGAGAGCTCCGCGAGGCGGGAGTAGCCGTGTTCCCGTGCGGCGGTGGTGTAGAGGCGGGGAGCGTTGGCGGCGATGATCGGGGCACCTGCGGCCTGCGCGGCTTCGATCATGGGGCGATGGGGAGCTGGGTTGGTCCCCGGGAAGGTCTCGCAGGTGCTCTCGAAGGTGTCCCAGTCGATGAGGCCGCTGGTGTAGGCGTCCACGACGTACTGGGAATCGCGGGTCAGAAACTCCAGGCAGAGGGGCGCGTCCGGATGGTGGTCCAGGCAGCCCTGGTAGAGCCTGCTGTTGAGAGGCAGGCCCGTTGGATGGCCATGGAGCTCGCCCAGGATGACGATTCGTCGGTCCGCGAGTTGCTCGGCCAGCCGATCGATCGAGATCCTCTCCCCTGTGGTCGTCGAGAAGACAGGGACGTCTTCCACGGGGATCTTTGGCCCCGGATCGACGCCGGTGCTGGAACAGGCTGACGCCAGCAGGCCGGCGGTGAGGAGAGTGGGGTCCAGCAGTCTGCGCTTCTTCATCGTGATATCGTGGGGCGAACGGGGTCGGTCGATCGGTCTCATCGTCTCCGGGGTGGAGACGCCGCGCGTCCAGAGGGTGCGAGGTAGACTGCCTCGGGAGAGGGTTCGTCGAGCATCCCCTTCGGCGCAAGCGCGTTGGCCAGGACCGGGTGGTTACCTGTCAGCCTGCTTCGCCTTGCCGGCCTCGATCGGCACGGCGGCTCTCGGGAAGTTCTCGTCCAGGAACGAGGCGACCGCCTCCCAGTAGTCGGCGCTGTCCGCGAACTTCTCCCACAGGGCGCGGGAGCCGTGGTTGCCGTCCGTCTCGGGCAGGAAGTGGGCCTTGGCCTTGGAGGGGATGGCTTCGTAGATCTTCCACCAGGCGGGCTTCTCGCTCTTGGCCGAGGTAATGAAGGCCGGGACCTGGATCTTCCTGGCGCTGGCCGTGATCCAGGCGTCGGGCTTGCCGTAGCGTGCGAAGTACTCCCCGGGGGCGAAGGCCAGGACTCCGTCCACGAGCTCGGGTTCGTCGCCGGCGATCTTCAGGACGAGCGCCGCGGAGTAGGAGCTGCCCCAGATGAGGAGCTGGCCCTGGGCGTGCTCCTCGCGCGCGAAGCGGATGGCGGCGAGCATGTCGGGCAGGGCGTCGGGGTAGTTCGTGTCGAGACCGGCTTGCTTGGCCCGGGCCGTGGTCTCGTTGGTCACGCCGTTGACCTCGCCTCCGGAGCGCTGATCCACGGCCAGGCAGTTGAAGCCCATGGCTCCCAGCTTGGGAGCGATCTCACGGTACTCCCCACGGCTCCAGCCGGCCTGGTGGAAGAGGACGATGAACGGGGTCTTGGGGTCGGAGTGGGTCACGTAGCTGTCCGCCGTGACCTCCTGGCCATCGGCGGCGGCGAACTCGACCGTCTCGAAGCCGGTTTCGGCGGAGGGGAGAGGGGCGAAGGTCAGGAGGACGGCGAGGAGGGCGGGAAGCTTCATTGTTGGGACGTTCCTGTTCTTGGGGTTCGAGCGCCTAGCTTAGCGAAGCTGCGCCGGGGACTACGATCCAACCTGCCCCGGCCCTGGGATGGGTCCCTAGGCGGATGAGGGAAAGGGCTCTTCGATCCCCTAGAATCGGCCCGATGGCAGCGGGAGAGTTTCGGTGAGCGGCGGGAAGTCGGTGGCGTTCCTCCTGGGAACCTGCCTGGCTCTGGTTGCGCTGTGTGCCTTCCTGGGGCTGCGCCTGAACGCGCGGGGGAACCTGTCGGCGGCGGACCTCCAGGCGCTGCTCGACGATCCCGAGGTGCGGGCCGACGTGGTCGAGCGTCTGGTCCAGGAGAACAAGAGCATCTTCGACTCTCACCCCGACGCGGAGGTGGGCCGCATCCTCAACCCCGGGATGCGCGGCGTGAACTGGAGCGGGGTGCCGATCGATACGAACGGCTGGGGCATGCGCGAGAAGGAGTACGAGTTGCCCAAGCCCGAGGGCGTGGTGCGGGTGGTCTTCGTGGGGGACTCCTTCGTGTTCGGTTTCGGCGTGGCGGTCGAGGATCGGATGGGGGCCCTGCTCGAGGGGTACCTGCGCGAGCATTCGCCCGGCTATCGGGGACGCATCGAGTGCCTGCACCTGGGGGTTCCCAGCTGGAATGCGGTGGCCGAGATGGAGTTCGTGCGCCGGCAGCTCTCCGAACTGCGGCCCGACCTCGTTTGCCAGCTCATCATTGCCAGCGACCTGGAGGATGCCAGCGGAGTGCGGGGCTTCGGCGCCATGTCCTCCTTCAACCCGAGGGAACGCCAGCGTGGAGACGCGCTGGTCCTGTGGACGTTCCCGAGCGAGTACTCGGTGCCGGGCAACCGCAGCTACCTGCTCGACGGCGTCGATCGCGAGAGCCGCATGCGCTACGAAGAGCTGGTGGAGCGCGCCGCGAGGCTGTCCCGGGCCGTGCGCGCCGCCGGCGGCCGCTACCTTCTGATCGCCAACTGGGACCACTTCTCCGCCAAGCTGCATCGCTTCCTGGGGGAGGCTCTGCCCGAGGACGAGGTCCTCTTCCTCCCCAAGGAGTTCCGCACCCAGAAGGAGTACTGGATCAAGCCGGACGACTCGCACTGGAACCGCAAGGGACACGACCTGTTCGCCCTGACCCTGTACGGCGTGATCCGCGGGCGAGGGTTGCTGCCGTCCCTGGGCTTGCAGCCCTGGCCCGACGCCCAGGCGCTCTCGGATCGCATCGTGGCCCGCGGGAACCGGGAGGCGAGCGATCCGCGGCCCGAGGAATACTGGGGCAGCGGGCGGCCGGTGCTCTCGAAGCTGGACTTTCGCCGGCCCACTCCCGAGCTCATGCGCCACGTCTACACGGGGCTGACCCACGAGGGCGTCCTCTACCCCTATGCCTCCGTCCTGATTCGCAACCCCGGGGGCGGGAAGCTGCGCGTACGGGGAGAGTTTCTGGGACGACCCGAGCTCGTCGGCGGTCGGGCCCAGGTCTACGCCGAAGAGGAACGGCTAGGGGAGATCGTGTTCGAAGCGGAAGGAGCGTTCGAGAAGACGTGGAGTCTGCCGGACGGGCTGGCCCAGCGAGAGTTCCTCAACCTGCGCTTCGAGTCCGACGACTGGGTCTACACGGGGCCCAAGCGGCGCAACTGCCGTTCGCTGCGCCTGATCGAAATCGAGATCGCCGCGCCCTGAGCCGGCTGCCGCAGGCCTGCTTTGGGGATCCTCAGCCGCCCGGGTACAGGGGCAGGCGTGCGAAGTTCTCCTCTCCTTCCACGATGCGGATGGAGGCGTCGAGGGGGATGCCCTCGTAGCGGACGGCGCGACGGCTTCCCGGCCAGGTCACCTCGACCGCCAGGATGCGCTGCGCGGAACCGAGCCCGATCTCCTGTCGCAGCGGCGAGCCTCCGAAGGAGCTGACGCTGCCGACGGCGCGGTGGATCCGCCGTTCCTGGCCGTCTTCTTCGACGAAGACGTCGAGGCGAGCGCCGATGGCCGAGCGGTTGCTCTGGGTGCCCTCGAGGCGCACGTGCAGGAAGCGGGCTCCGTGGCCGGGGTTCTCGAACAGGGCGTTGGAGAAGCGGTCCACGGGAAAGAAGCCCCCGAGCTGGTTGTAGAGGTCCTGGTCGCCGTCGTCGTCGAGGTCGGCGAAGGCGATGCCGTGGCCCTTCTGGAGATGCCCGAGGCCTGCGGCGGTCGTGACGTCCTGGAAGCTCTGACCGCCCGCGTTGCGCAAGACCACGTTGGGGGTGAGGGTCTCGAGACCGACGTCCCCCGTGGCCAGGTAGACGTCGAGCCATCCGTCGTTGTCGAGGTCCCCGAAGGTCGCGCCCATGGGCAGCATGGGGCGATCGAGGCCGAGCTCGACGGCCCGGTCCTGGAAGCGTCCGTCGCGGTTCTGGAACAGCTTGGGTCGGACGCCCCGGTCCGCTTCTCCCAGGTACCACAGGGCCACGTCCTCGAGCTTGGCCTGGAAGGCCGTCACGAACAGGTCGAGCCAGCCGTCGTTGTCCTGATCGAAGAACCAGGTGGCAAAGCTGCGGCCGCGCGGTTCGTGGACGCCGTGCTGGCCGGCGACGTCCTGGAAGTGGCCCTTGCCGTCGTTGCGGTAGAGCCGGTTGGGGCCCCAGTTCGAAACGTAGAGGTCGAGGTCGCCGTCGTTGTCGTAGTCCCCGGCCGTGACGCCCTTGGCGAAGCGCTCGTTCTGGACGCCGGCTTCGGCCGCGCACTCGCCGAACCCGCCATCGCCGTCGTAGCGGTAGAGCTGCGACGGGAAGGTGGCCGCCTTGCGGTCCATCCCGCTGCGGCTCTCGTTGGCGACGTACAGGTCGAGCTGACCGTCTCCGTCGAAGTCGCCCCACACGGCGGCTTGGGTCGGGTAGGCCGGAGCGGCCAGGCCCACGGCACGGGTCACGTCGGTGAATCGGCCGCTGCCGTCGTTCTGGAGCAGAGAGTTGCGGATCTTTCCGTCGTCCTGGAGCCAGCCTCCCCGGGCCACGAACAGGTCCACGTCCCCGTCCGCGTCGTAGTCGGCCGGGAAGGGATTGAAGGCGCCGAGCTGGTCCTCCAGGCCGGACCCCTTGGAGCCGTCGCGGAAGGTGAGTCCCGATCCACCGAGGAACAGGTGCATCTCCCCACGCGGGTCGTAGGTGGACGTGACGACGTCGAGCCGCCCGTCCCCGTTGAAGTCTTCCACCGCGACGCCACCGCACAGGTCGAACACGTCGACTCCCAGCTCACCGCCCACGTCGACGAAGCGCCCGATGTCGGCCTGGGAAGCGAAGCGCTGCTCGGGGACGCGCCAGTCCTCCTCGACGCCGTCGGGGTACTCGCCCAGGGCCATCGAGACGATGTTGTAGAGCCAGCGCACCTCGGCGTCCTCGGGGTTGCGCTGGAGGATGCGACCGTAGTCCCGGCGGGCGGCCTCGGCCGGTCCCTTGATTCGGTGCCGGCCGCCCCCTTCGAGGGGCAGGAGGCAGCAGTCGGCGTTGCGCAGGGTGATGCAGTTCTCCAGCTCGGCGTTGCGCAGGTGCCAGAGGGCTCTCAGGCGGAAGCGGCTCGTGTCCTGGGCCGCGAAGTCGGGAAAGCGGCGGGCGAGACGCATGGCCTGATCGATCTTGGCTCCGGCGTCCTCCAGGCGGCCCGCGCGCAGGAGCTCCGAGGCCAGTCGGGCCGACAGGGCCATGCGTCGTTCGGCGTTGAGGCGTGGATCGCGCAGCTCACGGCTCAGGTCACGCAGGTTGCCCTGGCCCAGGAACCGGTTGTTGCCCGCTTCCAGGGCTTCGGCGATGGCGATGAACTCCGCCTTGTAGGCCGCAGGGGGCGCGGCGGCCGCCGCGCCGCCCGCCCGGCTGATCCTCGTGGCCGAAAGCGCCCGCCTCAATCTCCGCGCGCGGGAGCGCCTGGCCGCCGCACTGGCCGGACATGCCCTCGTCGCGGTGGCCCGTATCCGTGGCGACGGCCGCCTGCCGCGAACGCACCGCCGCCGCCAGGTCCAGGTAGTTGACG
>JAUIEE010000081.1 GCA_030428965.1 bacterium
AAGGGCCAGCTCTCCACGGCCACCTTGGCGGGCAGGACCGGGCAATCCCGGGCCGCGGAGGAACAGACGGCGACGACCAGGTCCGGCGGATCGGCGAGGAAGAGGTCCACGGGATCGGAGCTCTGTTGCGAGATGTCCACCCCGGCCTCGGCCATCACCCGGACCGCCAGGGGATTCAGGCCGGCCGGCTTCGTGCCGGCCGACAGGGCCTCCACCTGATCCCCGGCGAAGTGCCGCAGCCAGCCCTCGGCCATCTGACTGCGGCAGGCGTTGCCGGTGCACAGAAAGAGAACCCGGGGGCGCTGCATGGTCGCATCCTAGCAAGTGCCGAACCTGTCCCGCTTCGGACAGCTTGCTAGGCTCTCGGGAATGCGGGTCGGCTTCGACGTCTCTCCCCTCGGTGGCACGAGCTCTCCCGGGGTCGAACGTGTGGTGCGCTGCCTGATCGAGGCGCTGGAACGAAGGGCCGCCCTCGAGGTCGTTCGCCTGCGCCCGGACGACGGCCAGGAGCTTTCGCGCTGGAGGCAGAGCGCCCTGCCGGCGGCCGTCACGAAGATGGGCCTCGCAGGGATCCACTCGTTCACCTCGGCCTTCCCCTGGAAGGGTCCCGGCAAGCGGGTCCAGACCCTGCACGAGATGCCCTGGCGCCACGGGGTGCGGGAGAATGCCGGTTGGCGTCACCGCGCGTGGGTGCGCATCGGAGCGCTGCGCGCGGACCGCGTGGTCTGCCCGACTCACTTCGTGGCCCGCGATCGAGGCCGCATCCGGTGGGCACGTCCCGGGCGCATACGCGTCATTCCCTGGGGAACGGGCCCCCCCTTCCAGCCGGACCCTCCCGCCGGCTTGGTGGACGAAGTCCTCCTCGAGCGCTACCGCCTGGGGGACGAGCCCTTCGTCGTCGTCGTCGGGGGCGTGCGGCGCAAGAAGAACCTCGCCGCGCTCCTCGAGGGCATGGCGGAGCGCGCTCGCCAGGGGGCCTCTCCCCTGCGTGTCGTGGTGACCGGTCCCGAGACCCCGGATCTGCGCCAGGACCTGGGCCTGGCCTCGAGGATCGGACTCGCGCGCTGGGTATCGACCCTGGGTTCGATCCCCGAAGCGGATCTGGCCTCCCTCCTGAGGCTCTCGACGGCTGTCTGCGTCCTCTCCCACTCCGAAGGGTTCGGGCTGCCGGTCCTCGAGGCCATGGCCTGCGGGACCCCCGTGCTGGTCTCCAGGAACTCGGCCCAGGAGGAAATCGCGGGAGAACTCGGCATCCGGGTCGATCCCGGGGAATCCTTGCAGGTAGCCCAGGGGCTCCAGGAGGCCGTCCGGGAGCGCGAGAGGCTGCGATCCGAGCTACCCGAGCAAGTTAGGTCCTTCTCATGGGAGCGCTGTGCCGGGAGAATCGAGGACCTCTGGAGGGAACTGCAATGACGGGGAAGGATCTACCGAGCGTCCTGCTCTCGGGCGTCGTCCTGGGACAGCCCATGGGCGGGGTGCGGCGACACAACGCCGAGCTCTTGCCCCGGGTCGCCCGCTTGCTCGAGTCCCGGGGTGGGCGGCTCGCCATCCTCGAGGGCACCCAGCCGATCCCGTTCGAGATCCCCTCCTCCGTGGAGCGCATCTCTTCTTCGGTGCCCCCCGGTCCGCCCCTGGCCCGGGCCCTGCAGGAGGGTCACGCCCTGCGCTCGGTCATCGAAGCGGCCCGCGCGAAGGGGAAGCCCTTCGACCTGGTTCACACGGCCCACCTTCCGGCGCCCTCGGATCTGCCTCTGCCCTACACCCTGACCCTCCACGACCTGCGCCACCTGGAGATGGCCAAGCGCCCGATCTCCAGGCGCATCTTCGCCCGCAGCGTCATCGAGAAGGCGGTCCTGGCCGCCAGCGGAGTCATCGCCGTCAGCGACGCGGTCGCCTGCAAGATCTCGAAGAACTTCGGTCCCTGCGCGGTCGCCGTCGTACCGAACGCGGGGGATCACCTCGAGGTCTTGCCCCGCAAGCCGGACGACTTCCTCCTGTACGTCGGACACCTCGAACAGCGCAAGAACATCGAAGTGCTCCTGCGGGCCATCGCCCGCGACCCGCGCTTGCCCGACCTCGAGCTCGTGGGTGCCCCGAAGGAAGACGAGGACGAACGCCTCGCTGCCCTCGCCCGCTCCCTCGGGGTCGCCGACCGGGTTCACTTCCGTGGACCTGTGGACGACGCGACGCTCTCCAACTTCTACGCCAAGGCCGCCTGCGTCCTCCTCCCGTCGCGGGTGGAAGGTTTCGGCATCCCGGTCCTCGAGGCCCAGCTCGCCCGGGCGCCGCTCGTCATCGCCGACATCGAGCCCCTGCGCGAGGTCGCCGGCTCCGACGTTCCCCACTTCGCCACCGACGATCCCCAGGCCTGCGCCATGGCGATTCGCAAGGCCCTCGAGACCGACGAGCCGACCCTCGAGAGGTGGGCCCGACACGCCGAGCGCTTCCGCTGGCAGGACTCCGCCGAGCGCCTGGTCGAGGTCTGGGCGAAGGTCGCGCTATCGGTCGAGCACGCGGGTTAGCCAGGATCCGATGTCCCTGGCCTCCTCGAGGCAGGCCTCGTGCTGCATCGGGTAGGTGTGCCAGTCGACGGTGTAGCCCCAGTCCCGCAACCTGTCCCGCAGGTCCGTGCCGCGCTGGGGAACGACCATGGGGTCGAAGGTCCCGTGGGCCTGGAAGATCGGGATCGATCGGTTCGACTCACTGAGCTCCTTCGAGAGAGCCTCACCCCGCATGAGGTAGGTGGAAAGGGCGATCAGTCCCGCGAGGGGCTCGGGATGACGCAGGGCCACGTGGGTCGCGACGGCGCCCCCCTGGGAGAAGCCCGCCAGGACGATGCGTTCCGTCGGGATACCGCGCTCGTTCTCCCGCTCGATCAAGCGCTCGATCTCGGCCGACGATCGCAGCACCCCGGCCTCGTCCTGCGCGCTCCCCAGCTCCATCCCCAGGATGTCGTACCAGGCGGGCATGACGAACCCACCGTTGAGGGTGACCGGAATCTTCGGAGCGTTCGGAAAGACGAAGCGCACGCTCCTGGACGCGAGTCCGAGCAGAGGAACGAACGGAACGAAGTCGTTGCCGTCCGCGCCGAGACCGTGGAGCCACAGCACCGCATGGGTGGCCGGTTCTTCGGACTCGACTTCGACACACGGGAGAGGAACCGTCGGTTGAGCCATGGGACCCAACTTAGCGCCAAGGCCCCCGGGGAACCAACGGCCCTTCCCTAGGCGGCCAGGGAAGCCTCGTCCACCTCCCGCCGAGCGAGGATCGTGCGCGCGCTGCGCACGGCTTCAGGCTCCCCGGACAGGACCAACAGGTCCCCGGCGGCGATCAACTCGTCCCCGGAAGGGGCCAGGACCCCCTCGCCGCGACGGGTGATGCAAACGACCGTCGCTCCGGTGCGTCCACGCAGGTCGAGCTGCACGAGGTTCTTGCCCACGGCGGCACTCTGGGGATCGATGCGCACCGGGGTGAGCTCGCCGAGCCCCGGCATCAGCTCCTGCACCTGACCAAGGGCCAGGGGAATGGAGTCTCGGCTCTGACGCGCGAGCACCTCGGCCATCATGACGGCTCCCGCGCGCACGTGTCCTTCCAGGGTGTGCGTGCTGCGCCAGAAGGCCACGGCCGAGACGGCTCCCAGAAGCGCCAGCACGCCGATCCCCGGCAACGGCGGGAGGAAGGGTTGGATCAGGGCCAGCACGGGGAGCACCAGGGCCAAGAAGATCGCCACCTGCAGGGCCAGCACCAGGGACCGTCGTGGAGCGTGGGCGCGATCCCCCTGGGGCGAGGGGGGCATGGCGAAGGACGCGAACAGGACCCCGAGCCGCTGGGCGCAGTGGTAGATGCCCAGGCAGAAGGGAATGCAGGCCACGGCCCCGAGACCGATCAAGAGCAAGCTGCCCCACCGGATAGACATCCCGGTGTACCTCTCGAGCAGACCGGCGAGTCGCGGCAGGCTGATCGAGAATCCGATGATGATGCCGGTCAAGAAGCCGGCCTCGATCACGCTCAGGAACCCGAGTCGACGAATCCGGGTCCAGGCCGTTTCCTCCTTCGGAGACCGCATGCGGCCGAGCCAGGCTCCGTAGAAGGTCAGGAAGGTCTGCAAGGGTCGGGGGACGCGGGCATCGACCCAGCGGGCGGCGCCCTCGGAACGACGAACGAAGAACGGGGTGGCGAAGGAGGTCAACACGCAGACCGAAACGGCCACGGGATACAGGAAGCGGGCCTGCTCGCCCAGGGGCAGCGCCACGGCCGCGATCATGAAGGAGAACTCGCCGATCTGGGTCAGGCTCAGACCGGCCTGGACGGCGCGCTGGGTCGAGTGCCCGGCCAGGACTGCCCCCAGGCTAACACCGACGACCTTGCCGCCGATGACGACCAGGGTGAGCAGGCAGATGGCTTCCTTGTGTTCGAGAATCAGGGCCGGATCGATCAGCATCCCGACCGAGACGAAGAAGATGGCGGCGAACAGGTCTCTCAACGGCCGCACGGTGTAGGAAAGCGTGCGCGAGTGTCCGGACTCGGCCGCCAGGGCACCCGCCAGGAAAGCCCCCAGCCCGACGGAGTACCCGAAGCGTTCGGCCAGCACCGCCATCAGGAAGCAGGCTCCGACACTGGCCACGAGGATCGTCTCCGGCCTGCCGTTGCGCACGACGTAGCTCATCAAGCGCGGAACGAGCAGCAGGCCGACCGTGACCAGGCAGAACAGGAAGCCGGCCAACTTGACCGCGCTCAGGGCGAAGAGACCCGGGGAGACACCGGCCCCCGAGACGACGGCCGTCAGGGTGGCCAGCATCAAGATGGCGGCCAGGTCCTCGAAGATGAGGATGCCGAAGACGAGGTCCATCACCCGACGGTCCGTGCGCACCTCGGCAAAGGTCTTGGCCACGATCATGGTGCTCGAGATGGCGACGATGCCCCCGGCGAAGACGCTCGCCTTGGTGCTCCAGCCGAACGACTGCCCGACGAGGAACCCGAGCCACGCGACCAGTCCGACCTCGACCGCCCCGATGGCCGCCGTGCGCGGCCCCATCGCCAGCACCTTCTTGAGCCGGAACTCGAGCCCCAGGGAGAACATGAGCAGGATCACGCCCAGCTCGGCCAAGGTCTCGACGGTGCCGACACCCTCCTGTTCGAGGCCGTGCCCGAGGAAGCCCACGTGCGGTCCGACCAGCACGCCGGCCAAGAGGTAGCCGAGCACCACAGGTTGCCTCAGCCTTTGGCACAGGATCGTCGTCAACAGGGCGGTGCCCAGAACGATCGCCAGTCCTTCGAGAAACCCTCCGCCGTGGTGCATGAATGCTCCCCCCGTCCCGCCACGACAGCCGGACCTCCGGCTCTGGCCCAGGAGCCGTTCGGAGGAGGGAGGACGGGGACGCCGGGAGAGGAGAATTCGACCGCTGCGCGCATGGGACTGGACCCCAAGGGCGCCCTTTTGGAGGACCCTTACCGAGGACGCTCCAGGCCCCGGGAGCGGCCCCGCCCGATGCGGGCCTAGCCGCCCTGCTTGAGGTACGCCGTCAAGAAGAAGGCGCCGTAGCAGGCCCCGGCCCCCAAGGCGATCACGACCAGCCAAACCAGGGCCTGAACCCAGCCGGGCCGCTGGGAAAGATCTCCCCCCAAGAGGCTCGATCCTCCACCCTCGCGCAGGAGCCGAGCCCGGGCGAGGGCTCGCTCCTCGGCCGGCGAAACCTCGGGCTCGGGGGAAGTCGACTCCACCCCGCCGTCGCCCGGAGGCCCGAGCTCGATCTCCTCCTCCAGCTCGACCTCCCCCTCGCCGGCGAGCTCCGCGGTACGGGGCCTGGGAGTCGGGCGCGCACGAACCGGACCGGGCGCCGCCACCGGAGGGGTGGTCTCGTCGAGGCGGAAGCGCAGGGGAAGCTCACCGAGGGTGACCTCTCCGAAGTCCTCGAGCGGTATCCGGTGCAGGCGTTGCCCATCCCGGCGCAGACCGTTGCGGGACTCGAGATCCACGATCGACCAACCTGCCCCCGCTCGCTCGATGCGCGCATGCTCCCGGCTCACGGATCGATCGTGCAGACGCACGGCGCAGCTCGGTCCCCGCCCGAGGACCGAACCGTCTTGCACGTCGAAGGACCTGCCCACGTCCTTGCCCGCCAACACGTAGATACGCGGCATCAGCCCGACTCTCCTCGGGCTTGCGCCACGATGCGGGCGAACTTGCGTTCCAGGTCCGCGACCTCGAGCCTCCCCTTGAAAGCGACGCGACCCGCGATCTCCAGCACGGGAATCGAGCGCCCGTAGCGTTCCTCGAGCTCAGGGTCGGTCTCGATGGAGACCTCGGTCAACTGGACCTCACGCTCCAGCCGCGCGGAGGCGATCTGCCCCTTCATGACGTCGCACAGATGGCACCCCGGACGCGTGTAGAGCACCAGGGGAACGGGGGTCGTGCTGCGGGGCCGGCGACCAGCGAGGGCGCGTGGGATCTTCCAAAAGGCCATCGGCAAAGACCTTAGCCCGGGGCCCTGCGATGCGCGAGTTCCGAACTCCCGCTTCCCCGCCCTCGCGGGCCCTGGGATACTCAGCGTGAGGAGCCCAGGCCCGTGTCGAACCAACCTGCCCTACGTCTTCGAGGCCTCACGAAAACCTATCGCAGCGGCCTCCGACGCCGCAGGGAAACGGTCCTGGGCAAGGTCGACCTGGACCTCGGGGCCGGTCAGGTCGTGGGACTGGTAGGCCCCAACGGATCAGGCAAGTCCACGCTGCTACGCATCGCGGCCGGCGTCGAACGTCCGAGCGCCGGGGAGGTGTCCCTGTTCGGCCGCCCCGTGAGCGATCCCCACGCCCGACGCCGCCTCGGCTACCTGCCCGAGGGTTCTCCCTTTCCCGGCACGGTGCGCGCCCGCTCCATGCTCGAGTTTCTAGGAGCGGCGAGGGGCCTGACAAGCAGCGATCGACGGGCGCGAACGCGGGAACTGTTCGATTGCGTGGGGCTCTCGGGAGCGGCGGACAAACGCCTGGGTCGATTCAGCAAGGGGATGTTGCGACGCTTTGGCCTGGCCCAGGCCTTCCTCTTGAACGAAGGGGTCGTCCTGCTCGATGAGCCCATGGACGGACTCGACGCCCGGGGCTTCTCGGCCTTCGCCGCGCTGATGGATCGCGCCCGAAGGGCGGGAGTCGCCGTCGTGCTCTGCAGCCACGGCCTGGGGGAGATTCTGCAGCACTGCGACGAGATGGTCGTGCTGATCGAGGGCGGAATCCGGGCCCAGGGAGCTCCCCGTGCCCTGGGGGACGGACAGCGAGTGCGTCTGGAGATCGAAGGACTGTCCCCGGAGACGCGCAGCGAGCTCGGGGACTGGCTCGAACGACGCGGAGCGAGGGTGCTCGCCGAGGAGCCGGGCTCGGACCTGCTGCTCGGGCTGTACGAACGTCTGGTGAAGCAGGAACGATGAGCGCGCCCCGGGGCCAAGCCGTCCGCATCGGGCTGTTCGCGCTCTCCGTACGCCGGCTCGTGACGCCCGGCACGCTCGTGTTCATCGGCGCCGTGCTCGGCTTCGCGGCCCTGCGCCACTGGAGCCTGCCGTCACCGACCGAGAGCCTGCACTCCCCGACCTTCGCGCGCGAAGGCATCTGGCGTCTGGGCCTGGGGCTGTTGCTGCCGGCGGTCTTGTTTCAGGCGATCTCCTCGCTTGGCCAGTGGCGCGGGGACCAGGCCTCGTGGCGAGCCCCCTTGCCCCTGTCCTTCCGGAACCATCTCGCAATGGCCTGGGCAGCGGCCACCTGCGTTCTGCTCGTGCTCGTGACGCTCATCGGCGGGTTGGCGGAGATCCGGGCCGAGGGACAGGCGCGCGGCAACCAGGCCGCGGGCCCCCACGCCCACCCTGCGGCGCTGTTGATCGCGGAACCTCGAACCCGGCTTACGCTGCCCTATCCGCTCGAGGTTCCCCGGGGCGCATCCCTGCGGGTCCACCTGAACCTGACCCCCGGCGCGGGCCCCTCGGCCATCGTCGACCTGAGGGCCTCCTGGAAGGGCGCTCCTTCCCGCGGGAACGAGCTGCGTCGCCACGTCTTCGCAAAGACCCACGTCGATCTTCCCCTACCGGCCCAGAGCTCGCAGACCCTCGTTCTCGAAGTCGAGCGACAGGTCGACGGGGCCGGAATCATCCTGCCCGCAAACAGCCTCGAACGCACCGTCCCCGGCTCGCCGTGGAGCCGGCTCTCCCTGGGACTGCACACCGTCCTGGCCTTCCTGACCTGGCTCGCCGTGGGATCGGCCTTCGCCACCTGCATGCGCCCTTCGATCGCCTGGCTCGGGGTGGTCTCCTTGCAGCTCCTACCCTGGCTCGGGTTGGCCCCCCGATGGCTTCCCGGTGGTGCTCTTCCCGGTGCCTTGGCCCACGTACGCACCGGCTTGAGTCCCGCGCCCCCCACCCTCGAGACGATCCTCGCCTGCCTCGTGCTGGTCGTTGCGGGCTACGCAGGCACTTGCCTGGGCTTCCGCAGCTGGAGATCGAGTCGATGATCTCGAAGCGTCGACTGCTGCTGGCCCTGAGCGCCACGGCCCTCCTGCTCCCGATGCTCGCCGCTCCTCCGCGGACCGGTGAAGCCTCCCCGGGTCCGGGCTCCGACCTCTTGGCGCGCGTCCAGTGGGTTCGTTTCCAGCAGGCCCGGGTAGCCGGTGAAACGGACCGGGCCCTCGCCCATGCCCAGAGCGCCCTGCGCCTGGCGCCCCGGGACCCGGCGGGCTGGGAGCTCCTTTCCTCGCACCTGGGATTGTTCCTGGCCTCGCCCGAACGTGAGCCGTCCCCCGAGCGCCGACTGGCCTGGTTTCGGATGGCCCTCGCCACCCTGGACGAGGGACTCGAGGCGACCCAGGGCTCCCCCGGCCTCTGGATGAGCCGAGGTCTGCTCCTGCGTTCCCGGGCCGAGTTCGATCCGGAGCTCCCCTGGCCTGGGGGAGCGCAGGAGCTCTGGCGTCTGGCGGCCGACGCCTTCGACCAGGCGGCGAAGCAGGGGACGCCGGGGGCCGCGGATCTCGCGCGCCATGCCCGTGACCCGGCGCGTTGATCGAGCCCTAGGAGAGCGACGAGCGCACCACCTTGCGGCGCGACCACAGGATGGCCTGCTCCAGGGCGAAGGCGAGGCTGTCGGCCCGGGCCAAACCGCGCCCGGCGATGTCGAAGGCCGTGCCGTGGGCAGGACTCACGCGCAGGAAGGGCAAGCCCAACAGGACCGTGATGCTGGATTCGTCCCCGCCCAGCTTGATCGGGATGAAGGCCTGGTCGTGGTAGAGGGCGAGGACCCCGTCGAACTCGCCGGCCCGTGCCCGGCGGAAGACGGTGTCGGGGGAGACCGGTCCCGTCACCCGGACACCTGCGGCGCGCGCCCTCTCGACGGCCGGCTCGAGGATGTCGAGCTCCTCCCTTCCCAGCAGTCCTCCCTCCCCCGCATGGGGATTGAGACCCGCGAGGGCCAGGTGAGGGCGGCTCCAGCCGAGGTCCTCGAATCCGCGCTGCATGTGCAAGAGACCCTCGACCACACGATCGGCGCTGATCTCTTCGAGGGCTTCGCGCAGGGGCATGTGTCGGGTCAGGGGCACGACGCGCAGACCCGGCGCCACCGCCAGCATCTGAATCGAATCGACCCCGGACCAGCGTGCCAGGAGCTGCGTCTGCCCTTCGACCTTCTCCCCGGCCAGGTGCAACCCTTGCTTGGAAACCGGCGCGGTGACCAGGGCCTGGATGCGCCCTCCGAGAGCGAGGTCGCATCCGAGACGCAGGGCCTCGAGGGCGGCCCGCCCCGAGGCGACGGTCGGCTTACCGACCTGCCAGTTCACGGGGCCTCCCTGGGTGGAGAGCCACACCAGAGGAGCTCCTTCCTCCTCGGCGACGTCCGCGACCCTGGGAACCTCGGGTGGACACAGGGCCTCGGGCCCGAGCACGATGAGCCGCGCCGCCCGCGGGCGCCCGTCGCTCACCGCCCTGCGCACGATCTCCGGCCCGATCCCGGCCGGGTCGCCGACCGTGATGCCGATCCAGGGAGGACGCTCTTGCACGGCTCGGATTCTAACCGAACCCGAGCAGGCTCAGCCGGGGTCCGAGGCCAACTCGTCGTTGAGTTGGTAGAGATAGGCCAGGAGTTCGGCCACGGCCTGGTAGAGCTCGCTGGGGATCTCCTCCCCGAGGTCGCACAGGGCGAGCAGCTGCAAGAGGTCCGAGTCTTCTCGCACGGCCACTCCATGCTCCCTGGCGACCGACAGAATCCGGTCGGCCACTTCGCGCTGCCCCTTGGCCACGACCTGGGGCGCGCCCCCACTCTCGGGATCGTGGCGCAGGGCGACCACCTGCCTGGCGCGGCTCGGCTCGGAACGCCCCATCAGCCCGATACGTCCATCAAGCGGTGGTCCTCGAGGAAGCCGACGTCCATGCGTTCGGCCGGAACGGCGACCTGCTCGGGCGTCCCGATCTTGGCGAACAGGTGCACCTGGCGGTCTCCGAGGGCAAGCCGTTCACTGAGCTGCGGAAAGTCGCGCCACAGGCGGTCCGCCACGTCCGCGTTGGCGACCAGGAAGCGAACGGAGAGGCGATGGGGAGCGAGCACGACCTCGGCTCGGACGGGACCTGTGTTCTGGAAGCTGACACCCAGCACGAGGCGCGCCCCTTCGTCGGTCTCGCTGCCCTCGCGACGCCCGTCGGAATCGCCGGCCGGCAGGATCAAGCGCGCCGTGGTCCAGCTGCTGCCATCCAGGACCGGGAAGCTCCAAACCCCGGGCTCACCGCTGCGGTGCCGGGCCGCATTCAGCAACTGCTCGGCCTCGAGCCCGAGCAAGGCCTGGGCGACGGCCTCCCGCACCGAGCCCTCGGGCAAGTCGCGCAGGGCGGCGAGCAGCCTGGCCTTCAGGTCCGACCCCAGTCGGCGCAGTTCGCCGACGAAGCGCCCGGACTGCATCGCCGCGAAGAGGGCAGCCTCGTAGCGCAGACCCGAGAACAGGAGCGCGCGGGCCAGCTCGCCTTCGCCGCCTCCGGGCCGGAAGACACTCTGCTCCAGTCCTTGCAGAAGGGTTCGCAGGCCGTCCAGGGCCTCCGCTCCCGGCGCCAGCGCGGCCCGCACGCGCACGGCGACCGATTGCAGCAGCTCTCCGATCGGTCGGTCTTCGCTGATCACCCCGCGCAGGGCAGCCAGGAGGCTGGGCTGTTCGCCCGACTCGGCTCCGACCGTCTGCAGCACGATCTCCGCCCCCTCCACGTGCACGCGAAACAGGAAGCTGTCGCCGGGCGAGAGGTAGATGTTCGTCTGCGCCGGGACCTGATGGCGACCGACCGCCAGGAGAACCGTACCGTCCCCCGGCGAACGCAACACCTCGGCGGCGACGAGGCGTCCGTCTCGCAGGATGGCGCTCAGCTCGGGCTGGCTGGCCTGGAGACCAGCGCGAACGCCATTGACCGCAGCTGACGAAAGAAGGGGTTCCACAGGATCCGGACGGTGGTCAGGCCGTCCCCACCGCCCCTATCGGATGCCGGACCGCGAACGGTGGAGCCCCCAAAAAAAGGCGAGCCCGGCGAAGCTCGCCGGGCTCGGAAAAGTTTTTCGGGTTGCACACGGAGCAATGGCTCACCCGTACGGACCCGTCGGTGCACGGATCTACCGGTGCAACCTCTTTGTACAGTCGTGCATACGAATCACCTCCTTGTCTCGGGGTCACCCCGGTCGTGCAGGGTGACTGGCCCTGCCCCGCCGGGCTCCAGGTTCGCCCCCAGCGTCCTGGGGAGCACAGAGTGCCGGGCCCGAGGTCCCGACCGTTCCATATGAAGGCATCCTGGCGTCAGGTCAAGGCCCCTCTTCCCATGGCCTCCTTGGCCAGGCCGGCGTAGGTCCGTTGGGGCACGCCCATCAGCCCGCCACGATGGCCGACGCCGTCCTGGATGACCTCGACCAGGGCCCCGCGGTCCAGGGCCTCCGGGCGATTCAGGATGTCCTCGCGGGCCACGAGCAGATCGGCCCTTTGTCCAGGCAGGAGCGTCCCCGCGTCCTCCTGGCCGATCTCCTTGGCCGCAAGCCCCGTGGCCCCGTACCACGCCCGCAGCGGGGAGAGACCGTCACCGATCAGGTGAACGAGCTCCATGTAGTTGCGCCCGTGCATGCCGGGCAACACAGGGTCGGTACCCATGAGGATGGGCAGGTCTCCCGAAGCCGCATGCTGCACGGCCATCGCATGCACCTCGCCGACCTGCTTGACCTTCTCCATCACGAACGGGCTCAGCCCCTCCGCGCTCTCGAGCTCCTTCATCACCCAGGAGGTCGGAGTCACGGTGCAGCCCTTCTCGAAGGCGGCCTCGACGTGGCGCGGCTGCATGTAGGAGATGTGCTGGATGTCGTGGACGCCGGCGGCGATGGCCATCTCGATGCCGCTCATGCTGTGGGCATGGGCCGCAACTCGCAATCCTCTCGCCGTGGCCTCTTCACAGATGGCCGCCAGCTCTTCCGCCGTGAAGTCCCGATGCTCGAGCTTGTCCGACGGCGAGGCGACGCCCGGGCTCGCACAGACCTTGATCAGGTCCGCGCCACAGGCGACCACCTCCCGCACCCTCTTGCGACACTCCCACGGACCGTCCACCACGCTGGAGGGACGTCCGGGGCCTTCGGGCCAAAGACGGGACAGCTCCCCGTGACAGCGGTCCGGTCCCCGGAAGTCGGCGTGACCGCCGGTGCTCGAGAGCATGCAGATCGCGATCTTGAGCCGCGGGCCAATGACGCGCCCTTCCCCCACCATGCGCTTCATGCGGTCGGTCGCACCGCCGACGTCGCGCATCGTCGTGACGCAACCGTCCACCAGGGTCGCGTGCAGAATCTTCTCGACCAGAAGGAGGCTGTCCAACTGCCCCATCGCATCGATCTCGGGTCCCGAGAGGCCGAGCAAGGTGATGTGGCCGTGGCAGTCGATGAGCCCGGGGGTCACGGTCAAGTCGGAGCAGTCGACCACCGTGCGCTCGCCCTGGGAAACGAGGTCGGGGTTGTGCGGACCGACGCTGTCGATCCTCCCGGACCGGATCGAGAGGTCCACGAACTCCTGGACGCAGCTCTTCTCACTGCCGGTGCCGTCGTACAGGCGACGGATGTTGGATAGAACGAGCATGGATGAGGGCTCCTCCTGTGACCCTCACCATAGCGCTCCGGGGCGCAGAAGACTTCCCCTGCTTCTCGACTCGCGGGCCGCGAGGGTCACGGGAGCGGCGAACCTGTCTCGATTCGCCCAGCGCGAACCGAAGGGACCCCAAGGCACGTCGGGGCTCACTCAGGAGCGCACCCGAGCCACGGCCCCCCTCCAGGCCGCCAGCCTGGCCGAACGATCCGAAGGTCCGAGTCGTCCCTCGAACTTGCGCCCCTCGGAGTGCAACGCCGCGGGCTCCGCTGGATCCTGCCACAGGCCCTTGCCCAGTCCCGCGAGCAGCGCCGCTCCCCGTGCAGTGGCTTCCACATTCGTCGAGCGCACGACCTGCACCCCGGCCAGGTCGGCTTGAATCGAGAGCAAGAGGTCGTTCTGGGCCGCCCCACCATCGGCCAGGAGCGACCGCACCTCGAGCCCGGACTCCTGGCGTAGCACCTCGATCAGCTCGGCATTCTGAAAGGCGATCGCCTCCAGAGCTGCGCGAGCCACGTGGGCCCGGGAGCTCCCCCGGGTCAGCCCCAGGAGCGCCCCGCGGGCATCGGCGTCCCAGTACGGAGCTCCGAGACCGGCGAAGGCGGGCACCAGAAAGACGCCCCCCGAATCGGGAACCTGGGCGGCGAGGGACTCGACCTCGGCCGCGCTGGAGATCAATCCCAGCTGGTCCCGCAGCCACTGCACCGCGGCGCCGCTGACGAAGACGCTGCCCTCGAGGGCGAAGCACGGCTGGCCGTCACGTCCCACGGCGAGGGTCGTGATCAACCCCTCGGAGGAGGACACCCGCTCGCCCGTGTTCAGGAGCAAGAAGGAGCCCGTCCCGTAGGTGACCTTGAAGCCGCCCGGATCGAAGCAGCCTTGACCGAACAGAGCGGCCTGCTGGTCGCCGGCCACGCCGTGGAGCTCGATCGAGCGACCCCCCGTCTTCTCGGGCAGGGTTTGCCCGAACGAGGCGATCGAGCCGCGCACTTCGGGCAGCCAGCTCGTGTCGACCCCGAAGAGCTCGCACAGCTCCCCGTCCCAGGCCCTGCGATCCAGATCGAACAGCATCGTGCGCGAAGCATTGGTGAAGTCGGTGGCCTGCACCGCTTGGCCCGTCAGGTGGGACAGCACGAGCGTATCGACCGTCGCGAACAGCACCTCGCCCGCGTTGGCCCGCCGGGCCAGGGCAGGATCCTCGCGCAGCATCCACTCGATCTTGGTGGAGCTGAAGTAGGGATCGATCAACAGACCGGTCCGTTGCTGGATCTCGTCCGCACGCCCCTCCTGGCGCAGCTCCTCACAGCGGGCGGACGTGCGCCGATCCTGCCAGACGATCCCGGGTCGCAGAGCACGACCGCTCTTGCGCTCGAGGGCGAAGACCGTCTCCCTCTGGTTCGTGATTCCGATCGCCTGCACCGCGCCGGCTGCGGGATGGGACAGCACCTCCTCGAGCACGCGGTCGGTCGCGGCGAGGATCTCGCCGGCGTCGTGCTCCACCCAGCCCGGCTGGGGAAAGGACTGGGGAAACTCGCGGTAGGCCCGGGCCAGGGGCTCGAGCTCGAGGTCGAACAAGAGAGCGGTCACGCCGGTCGTGCCGGCATCGAGGGCGATCAGTGTGGGCTTCACGTCGAGACTCCGGGGAAGGGATGGCCCAAGTCTCCTCTTCCTGGCCCTACAAATCACGAACGCCCCGCACCCGAAGGGGCGCAGGGCGTTCG
>JAUIEE010000082.1 GCA_030428965.1 bacterium
GAACAGCTCGACCTCGAACGCTCCGCCCGCGAACAGGACGTCCGAAGGCCCCACGCGCTCGGCCGAGGTGTAGCCGACATGGGCTTCTCCGTGAACGAAGGACACGAGTCCTCCGAGCCCGTCGCACCACAGGTGGAGGTAGCCCTCGGTGAGGGTGTCGATCACCATGGGAGGCCAGATCGCGTCCCAGCTCCCCGTGCTCTGGTCGAACTCGGCGATGCGAGACCAGGTCCCGGATTCGACCACCACCCGGTAGGAGCGCGCGCCCCCGGCGTGCACGGTCCACTCGAAGACCAGCCCCTCGGCGTCCGCCAGGGACAGCTCGTGGCGCGTATGCCGCACGAGTCGTCCCGGACCGGTGCGGACGGTGTACACCTGTGTCCCCCCGCCCTCGCGCGTGACGCTTTCCCCGTCGGCCAGGGGAACAGCCCCATCGCTCCAGAGCCCATCGTGATCGGACCAGCCGTAGACGCCGCCGGCGCTACGCACGCCAAAGCCAGCGCCCAGCTCGACCAGCGCGCCCGCGTCAGGCCCCTGGGCGTGGTAGAGGTTGTAGCGCAACACGTGCTTGCGGGTCGTATCGCGATCGTACGCCACGTCCACGAGCCCGTTCTGGGCGCGCAGGAAGTGCTGCGAGTCGAAGGCGATCAAGAACTGCTCGGCGAGGACGCCGCTGTCCCCCCCCGCTCCGTTGCTGCGGTCACGGCGAAAGACCCGAGCTCGGCCGGAGCTCGGATCGGTGTCCAGCTCGATGCGCGCCTGGATCTCGGTCGAACTCTCCCCGGCCGAAGGGACGACGCGGACGTCCCCACGGGATTCGAAGTAGCTCAGACCGGCGCCCCCCGTCTGCTCGCCACCGATCAGGAAGCCCAGGGAAACGGGATCGTTCAGGGACCCACCGGCGGCGACCTCGGCGAAGTACAGCTCGAAGTCCCCCCAGGGAAGCGAAGGCTCAGGAGGCCGACGCAGAAGGAGCTCGATGCGCAACGTCCCGTCCCCCTCGGGGATCCAGGCCAGGACGGTGTGGGGAAGCGTGTCGCTCGGCCTCATGCTCAGGAGGCTGCCGACCCCGATCGAGTCGCTGCGGAAGCGAAACGAGCGTCCCCGCTCGCGCAGCAGCGACCCCACGTCCTCTCCGCTGTCGGTCGCGAAGCGGGACCATTGCGCCGCGTAGTCCCCCTCGTTCAGGAGAGGTCCCGTGGCCGAGCGGGCGACCAGGGCCAGGAGACGATCGACTCGCCCCAGGGGCGCCAGGGCCGGGTCGTAGACGCGGCGCTGGGTCGTGAGCGCGAAGTAGTCGGCGTCCGGGTCGAAGCCCGGATCGGGGGGAGACTCGAAGCCCAGGGCCTTGGCCGGGACGATCTCGAGCTGCCCGGGAGCGGCGATCGCCCCCGAGGGCAACGGCGAGCCTCCTCCCCCGCCGCCACCTCCTCCCCCGCCGCCGCAGCCCACGAACAGGCAGGGGAGAACCATCCAGGTTGCTCTCGCGAGCATCTTGATCAGGGGGCGCACCGTGGGGCTGGGGGAATCGGACCCAGGGGCGCTGGGACCTCACGCGTCTGCGATCGGCCGGCCCGGACGAAAGCTTGAGTCGCCGGGGTCGAGCCGGCGGGGACTCTCGGCTCAGGGAACGTCGAGGGAGAGGTCGAGAAAACCGATCGCCTCGCCCTGGGGATCGAGGTGAATACCCCGGATGAGTACGGTGGACCCGGTGGGGAGATCCCCCACCTTCAGCGATACCTCCCGCACGCCGTCCGCCGGCAGCGGGTCGATGGCGTCCAGGACCAGCCCGGCTTCGCGCAGCGTCTTGCCCTGGGCGTCGGAGAGGGCGAGATCGAAGGCGATCTCACGCCCGATCATCCCCGGAACGCGGTGACCGGCCTGGTTGGAGACGCTCACGCGCACCTCGCCCTCCTCCCGCACGAGGGACCAGCCGAAGGCACGCCTCAGGAAAGCCCGATCGCGGGGCGTCTGCAGGGCGTGGCTGCGCCCGAGCCGGACGGGGCTCTCTTCTCCCTCCGAGGCGGAGCCCTCCGGCGAAAGGGCCCAGCGTCGCTCGAGCGGAGCCATGTGGCACCCGACGCAGGAGCGGCCCTTCTCCGACTGGCGCGTCTCCTTGAAGTCCTTGGCCACCCCGATGACGGGCCCGATGTTCGTGCTGTGGCAGACGGCGCAGAGCTGGTCGCTCTTGCCCGTCATCCATTCCGAGGTCTGGGAGCCATGGGCCTGGGTCTCCTGGCCCCGCGGCCCCAGCATCACCCCTCCCGGTCCCAGGTGGCAGCTACGGCAGCTGACCCCATGGTGCAGGTCTTCCGCGCGCGCCTTCGCCCTGCCCTGCAGCTCGCCCGTCGCGAGCAGAGGCTCGGGGATATGGCAGCTGTGGCACAGCTCGGGACGGCGGCGGTCCTGGATCTCGGTCTGGTAGATCTCGTCTTCCCAGGCGACGCCGTGGGCGCTCGCCGCCCATTCCCGGGCGACCTCCGCGTGGCACTGGGCGCAGTCGAGCTCGGCGACGTCGATCGCGGCCGGGCGCAAGTCAACGGCCGGAGCAGGCTCGGAGAGGGGCCCGAACTCAGCGTCCTCGCGCGCTTGTGCGGCCGCCAGCACGAGGCCGGCGAGCGGTACTCCCCAGCGCATCCATCTCGTCACGAGTCGTCTCATGGGGCAGGCCTTTCGCCAGGCTCAGGGGCACTTATACGGCCCTGCGACGATCCCGACAATGACGGCTCGCGGGATCGGGAAAGGAAGAAACTTCCCGCCGCCGGACAACCCCGTGGAGGTCAAGTCCCCGGGGTTGGTGGACCGATATCCCCGGTCGAAGCTGCACGGGGAAAGGGCCCGAGCCCCCTCGGAAGGCTTCTCCCCACCAAGGATCGCCCCACGTGGTCGACAACTCCGAACAACCCTCGAACACCGCCACCCGGAGCTCCGCCTTCCTCGGAGTCCTGCACTTTCTATCCGGTCGCTACCAGGGACTGGAGGTGCCGCTCATTCAGGGTCAGCACATCACGATCGGACGCAGCTACAAGGCTGACGTCGTGCTGCTGGAGCCGGACATCTCACGCGAGCACCTGCGCATCGTGATCGCGAACGACGGCTTGATCGCCGAGGACCTGGGCTCGACCAACGGCTCGTTCGTCAACGGACGCAAGATCGAGTTCGCCGAGCTGAAGGCGGGAGATCGCATCCTGATCGGCAAGACGGTGATCGAGCTCCTGACCCAGGACACCGCCGTGCGGGACATCAACGTCTCCGACGCCAAGACGGCCTTCATCCAACCGACGGCGGTTCGTCGCCGGGAGAAGTCGATGGTCGGAAGCATCGAGGAGATCCCCCTCGCCGACCTCTTGCAGCTGATGTCCACCAGTGGCAAGACCGGTGTGCTGCACCTCAAGACGCCCAAGGGCTGCGGCAAGCTGAACTTCGACAAGGGCAGGCTGATCTCGGCCAGTCTGGACGACAACCCCAACATGGCGCCGACCAAGAGCCTGTTCCGGATCCTGCGCTGGAACAGCGGCTCGTTCGAGCTGTCCCGCCCCGAGCCGGTCCTGCCCGAGAGGGAGCTGCGCGCGACCACCCAGGCACTGCTCATGGAGGGCATGCGCCAGCTGGACGAGTTCACCGGGCTGCTACAGCGCTTTCCCCCGCTGCACTCGACCCTGCGGGTCCCCGCCATGGGGGTCGAGCTCGAAGACCTCGAACCGCGGGAGCAGCAGATCCTGAAGAGCGTGTCCCAGAGCTCGTCCATCCGAGACGTGCTCAACCACTGCCAGCTCACCGACCTCGACATCCTCCAGGGGGTCGAGAAGCTCTTGCTCGAGGGCTACCTGCTCGCCTCGGCCGTCTAGCGCAGACGGAAGCGGAACTCCATCGCGTCTCCCCGCAGGAGCGCCGGGTCCCCGGTCACCGCCCCCTCGAGCTCGATGTTGGCCGGGTCCAGGCCCACGGTGAAGCTCTGGAACCCGCGGTCGCTTCCGCCGTCGCGGCAACCCGCGAAGAGCACGAGAGCCCCCAGGGTCACCGTTCCGATCGAGCCGACCGGCGAGGGGTGCACCGCACGGCGCCGGCGAGCGAACGCGCGCTCCAAGCCGCGCACGGCGAGCCACGCCAACGGTATCCAGAGCCAGCGCCAGGGGAATCGAGGTGCGCCCAAGGTGCCGCTCTGGGAGGCGGCCAGGGCTTCGCCCCCCGTGACCAGGAAGCGATTGGCCGAACCCGGCGCGAGCAAGGCCAAGGCGGCGCCTCCGTCGCCGAAGACGAGCCGGCCCTGGCTGTCCAGGCGCGCCTTGGCTAAGGGAATCGACGGACGATCGACCTCGCCGTCCCCATCCCCGTCGAGGTGCAAGGCCAGGCCCTCCAGGCGGTCGGAAGCCCCGGCCCCACGATCGATCGAGAAGGTGACCGCGCCGAGGCGAAGGGGCTCATGGGGCGACACCTCGACCGAGAAGGCCCCCAGGGGCGTGGGGGCGGAGGACTCGAGCACGAGCTCGGGGACCGGACGGGCCGTCCCGTGGGAGAGCAGGTCGGCCACCCCGCGGTCGGCCGGCTGGGGCAGCCCGGCCAAGAGGACCGTGTGGGTGGCGCAGGCCACGAAGGGAGGAACGGGGTCGAAGGTCTGCCCCTCCTCCCCGAGCCCGAAGATGCCGCACTCCTGGTTCGAGGCGGCCTGCCCGTCCACGTTCACGACGTTCACGTCGAAGCGGTAGGGCCCGTCTCCGACGTACTGGGTGAACAGGGTGCTGTAGATGGCGTCGTTCGATTTCTCGTCACCGTGCACGGCGAGGCCGTCGTCGTGCAGCACGATGTCGACCGCACTGCCGTCGGGACGCTGAACCTCGGCCGTCACCTCGGCGCCCCCGACCGGGACACCGGCCACCACGCTCGTCGTGACCTGCATGGGCTCGGGGAAGACCACCGAGGCCTGGGCCGAACCTACGGTGACGGCCAGGTCCAGGGTCTCGTGGAACGCGAGAAAGTCGAAGGTGGTGGCCGTGCCGGCGAGGTCACGAATCTCGGCGCGCCAGTCCCCCGCAACGGGATCCGCGATCGTGAGCGTCTTCTGCACCTCGCTCTCGAAGCGGGTCACACCTGTGGGGGGCAGATCGAAGTCGATCGAGGATCCGTCGGGAGCGTGCAAGGTCAGGGCCAGGGTCGCGCCGGAAGGAAAACTGAGGCTGATCCGCAGCAGCCCGCCGCGGTCCGCGACGCTGAAGGTCTCCTCCCGGGAGTCCCCCGCGCCGAGCACGGCCTCGAAGGACTCATCGACGGCGGTGGCTCCGCTCGCCTGGGCGAAGATCGTGGCAAAGGTACCGGGCAACTGCTCGGCGGCTTCGGCCTTGTAGAACTGGCCCCCGGTCTGGGCCGCCACATCGACCAGGGCATCGTCATCGGAGAAGTTCCCGAGGGCAACGCTGAAGACGTCGTAGCCCCCGGCCTGGAGGGCCTGGACGACGGTGGGGTCGTTGGCGCTGGGCGGTGAGCTGACGCCGTCGCTCAGCACCACCAGGAACTCCTTGCAACCGTTCACCCGGTCGAGCTGGGCCGTGGCGGCCAGCACCGCATCTCCCATCGCCGTGCCGCCGCCTGCCGCCAGGGCCGCGATGCGCTGGTTGGCGGTGGCCTTGACCGAATCGTTCACCTCGGTGGCCTGCAGGAGGACCGTCGCATCATCGTCGAAGGCCACCACCGTGAGGTACTCGCCGTCGAGCATCAGCCCGACCGCGACCTGGGCGCTCTGGATGGCCAGCTCCATCTTGTCCTCGCTGGACATGCTCCCCGACGTGTCGATCACCAGGGCCATGGAGAGCACGCCGTTGAGGCGGGCGTAGTCGAACTGAACGGCCTCGTGCGGGGGCAGGACGTCCGTGGGGGCCGTGGTCGGGTGGCTCAGCGATCCCTTGCCCGACGTTTCGATGCGCTCCCAGCAGGACTGCCCCAGGTAGTACTCCTGGTCGTTGCGGATCGCCTGCCCTCCCTGGGTCACCCCGGTGAAGTGGGAGGTGTCCCCGAAGCCGAGGGCAGGGTTCGTGCAGAACTCGGTGCGCTGGTTGTTCGGGAACACGGTCGTGCCCCCGTCCATGAAGCAGCCCGAGGTTCCGCTCTCGCTCGAGCAGTAGTGGGATGCGTGGGTCTGGGGCGTGTTGCCGACGAAGCCCTTGTACTCGTCGTAGCAGCCCCAGACGTAGTGCCCGGTCTCGTGCACGAGCCCGAACTGCCCGATCGCCCCACCCGAGATGGACTTGTGCACCTGGGAGATCGTCATGTGGCGGCCGCTGACGCCGAGGCCGTTCAGGTGGGCGCGGGCACCGCTGGTGTCGTTGAGGATCCAGACGTCCGCGGCGGCCTTCTGGTACTCGCACAGGGTGAAGCTGACGGTCCCGAGCTGCAGCCCCCCCTCGGTGGCGTTGAAGAGCAGCTCGGAGTACTGCTCGAACAGGGGCTCCCAGGAATCGGGGTTGGGCTCGTCGTAGACGAAGTAGACCAGCAGATCGAGCTTGCCCTGATCGATCGTGCCCGAGCCCGCGCTGAGAACGGACGCGCCGAAGGTCAAGGCGGTCAAGATCCCGGCCCAGCGGGAACGGCCTGCACACTGCCGGTCTGCCATGGGGAAATCTTGACGACCAGGAGGGCGCCAGCGCAAATCGACGCAAGAAAAGCCCGTGATCACGGGCTTTTCCGCTGCGAGGCCATCCCTTCCCCCTCCCCCCTCCCCGCGCCCTTCGAGGCTCCGTTCGGTCGGCCGGAGGAGCCCGCTCGAAGGGGGCAAGCACATGGACAGGAAACCACGTTCCTACGAAGCGCGACGGCTTTCCCTGGAACGCTCGCCCGGGATGAAGCGCGCCTCATCGCGGCCGTTCGGGAAGCAGTCTTTGATCCTCGGTTCCCGAGCGGTGGTTTCGTAGGGTCGTGACCGCAGCAGCGACGAGGTGGAACGCGATGATCCAAACACAGCTGGGACGGTTTGCCGACGACTACGAACGACACCTTCGGCCCCTGGGGAACGCGCTCGGGCCCGTGCTCGAACTCCTCGCGAGCGATCAGGACGAACTGCTCCGCCACGAGCTTCTGGGGCCGCTGACCCAGGCCACCGACCAGGTTCGGGCTCTCCTCGACGACGTCGATGCACGCCGTTCGAACCTGCTCGTCTTCGGCCCCCAAAAGAGCGGCAAGTCGACCCTGATCAACGCCCTCAGCGCGGACTACGTCACACGGGTCACCACCCAGCCCTCCTATCCTTGCATCGCTCGCCTCACCCACTCTGCGACCTGGTCGGCGACCCTGAGCGCCTACCTCGACCGACGCGAGGTGTTCGCGGATCCGGTTTCCACGCGCGTCCACCTGCAGCGCAACCAGGACCAGCTGTGGGCCTCGATGCGAGACGCCGAGCGCCACGGGGAGGTCTTCCACCCCGAGCGGCACCACCCGAGCGCGGTGAGGCGCATCGACCTGGCTTTGCCGGCGCGTACCCTGATCGGATCGGGTCTGGCCCTGGCGGAGATGCCCGGCGTGCACGGCCGCATGCCCTTCACCTACGGGGAGCTGGCCGCGGAGTTCGACGGGGAAGGCAGTTGCGCCCTGTTCGTCGTTCGCAGCGACAACCCCTTTCCGGCGCTCGTGTTCGAGGGCTTCGAACAGCTCCTCGCCCGTTTCTCCAAGGTCTTCCTGATCCTGAACCTGGACAGCACCAAGCGCGATCTCGGCCCCGACGGCAAGCTCGTGCCGGCCTCCCATCCCCAGGACACCCTGCCGATCGCCAAGGTGTTCGAGCAAGAGGCCCTCGGCTCCGCCCTGCAGAGTGCCGCCGACGAGGGCCGCCTGCGGGTCTACCCGATCGATCTCCTGCGCGAGGCCAGCGCGCGGCTGCAGCGGGCGGGGGGCGAGCCCGCCGAGGAGGAACGGGCCGCATCCCCCGCTCCGCAGGCCGAGTCCAGCTTCGAGCTGTTGCTCGAGGACGTGCGCGCCTACCTGGATCGGGACGAGGGTACGGTGCTCTACCTGGGCGACTCCCTGCGCCGAGCTCGGGCGCTGACCTCGCGTGTGACCGGCTTCTCGAGGGCGCCTTCGATCCTCCACCTCACCCAACGCCTGGAACACGCGACCGAACGTCACGGGAACCAGAGGCGCCGGGCCGAGGCCCTCGAGCACCTGCAGCGCATCAGCTCGAGCGAGTGGGAGTGGGAAAGCGCTTTCGATCATCTGCTCGAAAGCCTGGAGGGCGCCCTCCAACGCCGTGCCGAAGAGCTCAACCTGGCCGCGGAGCGCAAGGTTCACGACCTGCTCGAGGCCTGGTTCGACTCGGGGGACAGCCTGGAGAGCCTCGAGAAGGACGGTCTCTTGCCGCTGTTCTCCGCCTGCCGCAAGCACCTGTCCGTGTTGGCCCGCGAACGCCTGACCGAGCTCCTCGAGCGGCCCGAGGCGATCGAACGTCTGCAGGACTCGATTCGCGAGGACGTGGCCGCCGCCGAGCTGGACCTACGCAGCCACGCCGTGAGCGCCGTGGGCCGCGTCGAGCCCGTCGGTCAGCTCGAACGCCCCCAGGTTCCCTCCCTGTGGCCGTCCCTCGCACCGCGCACGCGACTGGGCAACCTGCTGCTCCTGCGAGGAGCCCACGGCGTCCGCAAGCGCTTGCTCGGCCCGGAGGAAGCTCCGCGCCTCCCCCTCAGCCGGGAGCAGAAGTCGCGCTCGTTCAAGACCAGCACCCGCGGCCTGCTGCAGGAGACGATCGCACGTTCGTTCCAGGAGTGCTCCCTCGCCTGCGCCCGCAAGGCGGCCAACCGGGTCTTCCGTGAGTTCGCCTCGATTCTCTGCCAGGACCTCGCGCCTCTCCTGTCCCAGGAAGGACGACGGCTGGCGGGAGCGGTCACCCGCGGACGGAAGGAGGTCGAATCCCTGGCTCGCCTCCGGGAAGCCCTGGACGGACTGCAGAACGCGGCGACGGAGACCGAGGTGCGCTTGCGCGAGCTCGCCCTCGAACACGGCTGGCTCGAGGAGGACCTGGCGGTGCACACCCTGCGTCCCAACCCCGGCCCACGGGGAACCGTGCCCGACGATGGGTCCGAGGCCCCCATGCCCGGTCCGATCGAGAGCGCCTACCCCAGTTAGAGGGGCACGCCCTAGAACTGGAAGTAGATGAAGGGCTGGTACTCCGTCGCCATGAAGACCAGCACGGTCGCGCACAGGAAACCGAAGCTGCCCGCATAGACCCAATCCGACGAGCGTTCGATCCACTTCTGGAGGATGCCGAGGAAGAAGGCGGTGTGCACGATGGCGAAGGCCACGAACACGAGCATCCACAGGGTCGAGATCGTGTCCGCGCCGCCTGCATCGAGGAAGAAGAAGATGCGGAACATCTCCATGCACTCCTCCCAGCCGACCGCGCGGAAGACGATCCAGTTGATGAACAGGAAGTAGTTCATCAGCAGCGGACCGAGCCAGGTGACCGCGCGCCGGGGCGCGCTACCGTCGGGCACGAAGTGAGACCACAGGCGCGAGAGGATGATGGCACTGCTCATCAGCACTCCGAAGCCGACGTACTGCCAGCCGGCCCCGTGCCACAGGCCACACAGCATCATGGTGATCGTCCCGGTCCACATGGCCTTCCAGCCGGAGCCGCGGCTGCCCCCGAGGGAGATGTAGAGGTAGTCGCGGAACCAGGTAGAGAGAGAGATGTGCCAGCGTTGCCAGAATTCTCCGATGTTGCGGGAGAAGTAGGGGAAGTCGAAGTTGAGCGGCAGGTGATAGCCCAGGAGACCGGCCGTTGCGATGGCCATGTCCGAGTAGCCGGAGAAGTCGCAGTAAATCTGAACGTGCCACAGGAACAGCGCGACCCAGTTGCTGAGCGCAGTGTAGCTGTCGGGGTCTCCGAAGACCTGATCGGTGATCGGAGCGACGT
Source organism: bacterium (assembly GCA_030428965.1). Lineage (GTDB taxonomy): Bacteria > Planctomycetota > UBA1135 > UBA1135 > JAUIEE01. The sequence continues at coordinate 9,893 of JAUIEE010000082.1, forward strand.
TGTCCGAGACGACGGCCTTCTTGATGAACCCGATCAGGAACAGGGTCAAGCACGAACGCACCTCGACCCGGGACCACAGACGTTTCTCCACCAGCTGCGGCAGGAAGTGGGAAGCGCGCACGATGGGCCCGGCCACGAGCTGGGGAAAGAAGCCGACGAACACGGCGAAGTCCAGCAGGCTGGGCGCCGACGCCATCTTGCGCCGGTAGATGTCGATCGTGTAGCTGAGGGTCTGGAAGGTGTAGAACGAGATGCCGACCGGCAGGATGATCTGCAGGGTCAGGTCGTGGGCCGGTAGACCGAGCCACGACAGGAGCGCCGAGCCGCTCTGCACGAAGAAGTTGTAGTACTTGAAGAAGCCCAGGAGCCCCAGGTTCCCGATCAAGCTTGCGGTCAGGAGCCAGCGACGGCGAGTCGAGGACTCGCTGCGCTCCAGGGCCAGCCCGATGCCGTAGTCGAGGAGCGTCGAGAACAGGATCAGGGACAAGAAGCGCCAGTCCCACGCACCGTAGAAGAGATAGCTCAGCCCCAGGAGCCAGAGCTTGCGGGTTCGGTTCGTGGGGAGGGCCCAGTGAACGACGAAGGCCACCAGGAAGAAGACCAGGAAGCGGGCCTCGGTGAAGATCACTGGGAGCCCTCCCGCGTCTCCAGGTAACGCTGCGCGAGCAGGCGGGAGAACAAGCGTGCCCCTTCGTCCGAGAGGTGCCCCGAGTCGAAGCGCAGGTCGGGATCGTAGAGGTCCGGATAGCGGTCGGGGTCGTTGAAGCGCAGGACGGGCACGCCAAGTTCCACGGCCAGGCGCGCTTCCAGGACGCGGCTGCAGCTGTTGGCGGGCATGACCACGACGATCAGCTCGACCCCGCGCTCCCGGGCGGCACGCGCCATCCCCTGGTACACCTCGAGACCGGCGAAGCGCTGGAGGTCCGCGAGCATCCACTCCTCGTCCCCGAAGTGAACCTCCTCGGTGCGCAGGGCTTCGAGGGACCTCTGGTAGGCGTCACGGTTCTCCAGGAAGTGCTGGCGACGGCGCTGGTAGGAGTTCTCGTCCAGCCCGCGCGCCAGGAGGCGCTGGTTCTCTTCCTCCAGGGAGAGGTAGCCCCGCCCCTGGGCGACGCCGGCGGTCAGACCGCTCTCTCGGCCGAGCAGCCCGCGCGCCACGGCGCGCCCGCGCCCGATGAGCAGGGCGCGCGTCAGGAAGTGCTGGTAGTGCTCGATGGCGACGCGCCAGCCGGCCGGCGCCCAGCGCTGCAGGACACCCAGGGCGGAGTACTTTCCACGGGACGGCTCCAGGTAGCGCAGACCTCCAGGGGAGCGGTCGGCCGCCAGGGCGAAGCCCGCCGCCAGGCGCGTGCGAGCCCAGTCGTGCCAGTACACGTTGCGCTCGATGAAGGCCTGGTTCGGATCGATCTGCGGGGTCAGCTCGTAGTACTGCACGAACACCCGTTGCAGTCCTTCTCCCCCCTGCTCGAGGACCCGATGGAACAGGTAGTCCAGCTCGATCAGGTTGGGCAGCTGGATTCCGAAGTTGAACGAGCTCGACGACAGCCCACCTTCCGCCGCGGCCCGGTCGAACTCCTCGGGCACGAACGAGCGGTAGAAGTGACTCGTGCCCAGGACGACGGTGTCGTAGCGACCCCTGGCCCGGGCGAAGTGTTCCTGCTTCGCACCCACGAGGCCTCCCCCCCCGGGAACGGCCCAGCTGTGGTACAGGGCCAAGGCGAGGGCGAACCCCATGGAGAAAACCGCCAGGCGGCCGAGCACGCCGAGGGGGCCGGCCCTCTCGGCCGGGGAGTACGGGTTCGAAGGGGCGGCGTTCATCGTCGTCGCGACAGACCCTAACCATCGACCGATCGGGCCTCGCCATGAAGGCGCCCGGAAATCCGCGTCAAGCGAGAGTGCCCGGCAGGTCGAGGATCGAAGGAGCGCCACGCCTCTGCCCCCTTTCGGCTATTCTGCTGACCGATGAGCCAAGCCCCGCAGACGTCCCCGGAGACACCGAGCCCGGTCTACCCCATGACCGGCGAGAAGAACCAGAACCCCGTGGGGATCTCCTTTCTGGCGTTGCTCCAGGAGGACCTGCGCACGCACCAGAGCCTGTTTTCCCAGGGATTCTGGGCCGTGGCGGTCAACCGCCTCGGCAACTGGCGCATGGGGCTGCCCGCCCTGCTGCGCTTCCCCTTCACCCTGCTTTACAACTTCCTATACCGCTGGATCCACTGGACCACGCGCATCGAGCTGCCCTACATCGTGAAGGTCGGGCGCCGGGTTCGCATCTGGCACCACGGCGGCTGCGTCCTGGGGGCCGCCTGCATCGGAGACGACGTCCAGATCCGTCACAACGTGACCCTGGGGCTGTCGAACCACGGGGACCCGATCTGGAAGCTGCCGGTCCTGGAGGACCGGGTCATCGTGGGCGCGGGGGCCGCCATCCTGGGACCGATTCGCATCGGCCACGACAGCCTGGTCGCCGCCAACGCCGTGGTGACCCAGGACGTCCCTCCGCACTCGGTCGTAGGGGGGATACCCGGACGGGTCCTGAAGACCCTCGAAGAAGCCCCCCTGACGACCCACGTCGAGACCAAGGTCTGAGGGCGGCGAGGGCCTTCGGGGGCCCCGGGAAGGCCTGAAACCGGTGGGAACCCCCAAGTTCTCCGGCGCCCTGTTCCGATAGCCAAGTGGGGCTCCCCGCCCTCCCTCGGGCGCCCCCGATCCGGCCACCAGAACCTCGCCGGGATCAGCCGGAACCACCATGTACAAATCCCACCTTCCGTTATCATGCGCGTTGATTTGGACGGCGCGAGAGTGGTTCCGGGCGAGCCCGAAACCGTCGAGCCGGCCAGCGCCACGGCTTCCGGAGGGGCGGGGGAGTCTCTGCGGTGAGCCGAGGGAGGATTCACCACCCAGGAACCCGAAGAACGAGGGCGCCGTGCCCTCCGACTCCGGCACCGCCCCCCTGGCTCCACACCTGTGCTCGGCATGACCCACGATCCACGCAAAGACGCAAAGAGCCGTAACGACGGCCTCGGCTACTGGATCGCAAAGCTCGAGGGAGCTCCGCCTGCCCTCGATCTGCCGACCGCGGGCCTGCGTCGGGCCCTCGACTCCACCGCGGCTCACCGCGCGCGGGCCGACCTCACCCATGAGCCCGGGGACCCCGAGCTCCTGGCCGGACTGTTCACCCTGCTGCTGCGGCTCAGCGGCCAGCCGGACCTCACCGTCGGCGTTCAGCGCGAGGGACAGCTCTTGCCGCTACGACTCCAGGTGAACCAGGACCAGGACCTCGGGCAGCTGGCCCGGGCGTGCGAACGAGCCTGGGCCGAGGCCTGGGAACAGCGCGCCGAGCTGGAGGCGATCCTCGCCGCCTCGGGCAAGGCCGAAGCTCCCTTCCGTTTGATCCTGGTGCTCGATGAATCGGCACCGGCCCAAGACGCGCCGTGGATCGTGCGACGCACGCGGGGGGCCCTCGAGCTCGTGGCCCGGGGCTCGCACTTCGCGGCGACGGATACCCAGCGCACGCTGGGGCAACTGACACGGCTCCTGGAGAGCGCGCGATCCCACAGGTCGACGCCGATCTCCAGGCTGGAGTGGCTCACGGCCGAGGAGACGCAACAGATCCTGGGCCAGTGGAATGCAACGGAGATCGACTTTCCAAGCGAAGCGACGCTGCACTCCTTGTTCGAAGGCAAGGCTGCCGAGCAGCCGGACGCGCCGGCCGTCGTCTTCGAAGGCCGGACCCTCAGCTACCGCGAGCTCGACGAACGCGCCAACCGCCTGGCCCACGGCCTCATCCGATCGGGGGTTGGCCCCGAGGTGGTGGTCGGCCTGTGCGTCGAACGCTCGTTCGAGATGGTCGTCGGCCTGATGGCGATTCACAAGGCCGGCGGGGCCTACCTCCCGATGGATCCCTCCTACCCGCGGGAACGGCTGCGCCTGATGGTCGAGGATTCCCACGTGGGCGTGCTCTTGACCCAGGATCATCTGCTGCCGCTCCTGCCCCGATCCACGGCCAAGACCTTCCGGTTGGACGCCGACTGGGACCAGTTCGCCCAGGAGCCGGGCACGACCCCCGACGCCGGCGCCCAGGCGACGAGCCTGTGCTACATGATCTACACGTCCGGTTCGACCGGTAAGCCCAAGGGGGTCATGCTCGATCACCGCGGCCGGGTGAACAACTTCCTCGACTTCAACCGGCGCTTCTCGGTCGAGCGCTCCGATGCCCTGATCGCCCTGGCGTCCCTGTCCTTCGACATGTGCGCCTACGACGTCTTCGGTACCCTCGCGGCCGGAGCCACGATCGTCCTGCCGCGCCAGGACGAGCTGCTGGATCCGGCGCGCTGGACGGCGATCATGCGTGAGCACGACGTCAGCATCTGGCACACCGCCCCCGCCATGCTGAAGATGCTCGTGGACTACCTGGAGGCCCGTCCGGAGCTGGCCCCCCACAGCCTGCGGCTGGTTCTGCTCGGAGGCGACTGGATTCCCGTCACGCTGCCCGATCGACTGCGAGCCCTGGTCGACGACGTGCAGGTCATCAGCATGGGCGGCGCGACCGAATGCTCGATGGACTCGACGATCTACGAGGTGCTGGAGGTCGATCCGGACTGGACCAGCATTCCTTACGGCGAGCCGATGAAGAACCAGCTCGCCTACGTGCTCGACGAGCACCTGCAGCTGCTGCCGGTCGGGGTCGCCGGCGAGCTCTACCTCGGCGGGATCGGCGTTGGACGCGGCTACTTCGAGCGCCCCGAGCTGACCCGAGAGCGCTTCCTCGAGAACCCCTTCGTGGCCGACGAGGACGCGCGCATGTACCGCACGGGGGACCTCGCGCGCTGGATACCCGACGGCAACCTGGAACTGCTCGGACGCATCGACAATCAGGGCAAGATCCGCGG
>JAUIEE010000083.1 GCA_030428965.1 bacterium
CAGGGTCCGCCACTGGCCGTCCTGCAGGCTCGCGCCGCCGTCATTGCCAGCGACCTGGAAGCCCTCGAACGGGGCCGTGAAGTGGACCACCGACTTGACGTGTTCCGTCGCGTAGGACTGGTACACGATCGACGAGGTGATCTGGTGGTCGGCGCCCTGGGCGAGGCCGCCGCGCACCGACGTGTCGAGGCGGTAGCTTCCCGCCTTCAGAGTCGCCTTCACGACGCGCTTCAGCGCCGACGAAGGCTTCTCATCAGCCATCGCCCCGGGCAGGACGAGGCCGAGCAGGCACAGACCTGCAATGCATCTTCTTGACATCATTCCTCCTTCATTCAATGCATGGAAAGAACACTCACGCGCTTCCACCATACCATGGCCGAAGGGTATGCTATCATTCATACTCATCCGTATATGGATCGACCCGCCTGCGGTGCGTCTCGTTTCGGTCACAAAGAGACCGCGCAGAGACTCCAGGGGGCACCACCGAAAGGGCCCCCTGCCCGAAGGAAGGAGGCCCATGTCTGCAGAAACTCTTGTCCGAAAGGGCCCGGCGAACCGGAGCCCATGTGGGTCATGGAGGAAACCGAACTGGCATCGAACCGGCGGGAAGTTATCCGGGCGGGTCCGAGGTCGCCAATCGGCCGTCTCCACTATGTTTGTGGCCTCGCGTCCCGAAGGCGAGAGGTCTGTTCCTGTTCAGGGTAGATCATCGGGACCTCGAGGACCAGGTCGGCCACGCCGATGCGCCTGCAGCAACGGCCCGTCTTCCCGCCGGGCGGCGGGCCTGACCTGCCAGGAGGACCTCCCTGATCTTGGCCGCCGCCGCCGGTAGCTCGTGCGGAAGAGTCAGGAAGCTCACGTGCCGCTTTGGGTCCAGGCTCCAGGGCCCCTTCCGCTCGGCTGGAGGCGCACCAGCGCTCTCCGGCTCGACCGGGTAGATCAACGCCCCGACCAAGGTGTCGACCTCGGCCCCGTAGCGGGCCATGTAGCTGGCAAGCTGGTAGAGGTCCTCCCGCTGGGGTCCGTAGGGCGACGACGAGGTTGGCCTCAGCCGCTTGTACTTGGCGTCGACGACGGCGATCGGCCGGCGTCTGTCGAACACGAGCGCGTCAGGCTTCAGGGTGCCCATCGACGTCCCGTCCACGGTGCTTGTCAGCAGAGCCCGGCTGGCCTTGTCCTCACGCGTCCCGTGTCGAACCTCCAATCCCGCCGCAGCCCGACGAAGTGCCGCAAGGACGTAGAGCTCCCAAAGCTCGGCGACATCCAGGAGGATCCCCGTCGAGGAGCCCTCTGGGTCATGGTCGGACATCAGCCCGCGCTGCAAAGCTATCTGCCGTGAGAGGGCTGCCACGGCCCGAAACCCAGCCGTGATCGGTGTGTAACGAACGCGCTTCAGCTCGAGCTCGGTGGGAACGGGAGGGCGCGGGCCGGTCACGGCGATGAGGTGCGGAAGCAGCTCACGGGCTCTCTGCGGGAGCCAGGCGTTCTCGGACTCGCACAGGGGAGCCATCCACCTACGCAGAACCGCATACGCGGCGACAAGGGCCCGTGAGGCCGCGTTGTCGAGCGACCGGCCCGAGAGCAGGCTGACGACATCCTGCCGCCCCAAGGCCCGCTCCCGGACCGTGCCGGGGACATCCAGTCGCCCCCGGATCGTGCGACCGACGAAGCGCGATTCCTGCTTCAGCGCGGGAAGTCCGTGGCGGGCCGCTTCGACAAAGGCTCGAGCCCAGACGGCGGCGACGAGCTGCACGAGAAACGACGCATCCTCTCGGGTCTGGCCGGGAGACTCCACCAGCGCCACATTGGTCGCCTGGAACAACCAGTCTCGCAACGTGGCGAGGCCGAACCGCGGAAGAATGGTGAGTCGTCCGCCCTCGAAGGCTACGGTGCCGACGTACCGTCCGGTCCACCAGGTCCCGTCGCGCTCGCAGTACACGACGGCCTCGTCCGGATCTCGATCACCACCGAGCGACAGCACATGGCGACGCGGCTCGACCTCGCGGGCAACGCGCTGCAGCCACGCTGCCTCGGCCCCGTCAGGCTGACGACTCAGCGGTGAGCAATCCCGACCGTGAATCTCAACCATCAGGCGTCGTCCTTGGGAACCGCGAAGAAGGCCGACTCGAGCCGACCGAGCTCTGCTTCGCGGGCGGACGCCTCGAGCCCTGAAAGGTACTCGTGCAGCAAGGGCCGAAGCGACAGGTGCCACAGCCTCTCCAGGGCTGGCAGGGGACCCCGCCGCCCCCACAAGTAGTACTTCCTCGCGCGAGCTCCTGGTCCGAGCTGCTGGCGGAGGAACGACACGATATCGAAGAAGTAGGTGTGGCCGATCTCGTACTGCTCACCGAGAAGCGGACTCGATCGGATCTCCCGATTCAGCGCGGTCGCCGCGCGGGCGAGACGTTCAAAGTCGGCCTCGACGCGGCTCCAGTCGATGTTGCGGATCGCCGCCTGATCCCACATGCCCTTGAGCGCCGCCAGCATGGCCTCCGCGTCGAACGGGCAGAGCAGCCACAGGAACCTCCGCCGCAGCGCGAAGTCGATCTGCTCGACGGACTGATCGATGAGGTTCATCGTCCCGATGACGTAGAGGTCCGGCGGGATCCGCAACGACATGGGCTCGTCGGCCGCAGGGAGCTTGATCTCCTGGTCGCGGTCTTCGAGCAGCGAGAAGCACTCGCCGAGCATCCTGCTCAGGTCCGTGCGGTTGATCTCGTCGAGAATCAAGACGTGAGGCAGTCGCTCGGGGCCTTCGGCCTCCATCTCCTTGACGAGCGAGGGGAGGAACCCGAGGCGGTACTCCGTTGCCCCTCCCTCACCGATGTGTAGGCCCCGCACGAAGTCCTCGTAGGTGTAGGCCGGGTGGAGCTGAAGGCGGTGGACGTTGCGCTCGACGCACTCTCGAACGCGATCCTGTTCCTGAAAGAACTTCGCAGCTCCCCACTGCGAAAGGGCCGCGGACCGGACGATCTGCTGGCCAAGTCGCTTGGCCCGAAACGTCTTCCCGGTGCCGGGCGGACCGTACAGGACGATCTGCTTCTTGTGGTGGATCAGGTCGGCCGAGGCGAGCCCATCGGCGGGTTCAGCGCTGTCGTACCAGGCCACATCCAGCGGCGCCCAGTAGAAGTCGAGCTGCTTGCCCGGCAGAAGCTGCTCCAGCTTCTGACGAATGGCGTAGATCCGTTGGTCCTGGTCGTCGATATCGTTGGGGGCGAGACCTTTGAAGGCGTCAGCCACCCGCCACTTGTGATTCCCGCTCGCGATGCGCTCGAAGTGGTCGGGGAAGATCAGGTGCAGCAACATGTGCCGCAGCTGTCGGTTCTCGGCCCCGTCCTGTGAATCGACGCGATCCTGGAACTTCCACGGATCCGCAAGCGCTTCCTCGCGTTCCTCGGAGCTGAGCTTCTTCCACGCGATCACGAAGTCGATGAGAAACCACAGCTCGTAGGGGCGGCGCGTGTTGTATCCCTGCCCGCCGCTCCCGATCCCACGACTGAAGGCTTGAGCGACAAGGTGGTCGTCAGGGAGCTCATCTCCCCCCCAGCCAAGCACTTCTCGAACGACCTGCTTCTTGCGGACTCCACCCACATTCGAGGGAAACAAGAAGTAGACCGCGACCACCTCGCCGGCGAGGCGCATCACCTCCTTGCCCGCGGGCTGAACCTGGTCCTTGAACTTCTCCAGGAAGCTACGCTCGCTCTCGTCCGGAGCATCGACGAACACCTGGTGAAGCGCGTCGAGGTTCTCGGGGGTCCAGATAGCCTCACCGTCGAAGAGGAGGGATCGGTCGGCCCGAAGACACTCGTCTCGGAACTTCTCCGCCGCCTTGTAGATGCTTGTGGTGTCCTGCTCCGAGAAGCGTGCCATCAGCGGGTCCCCATTCGTTCCATCTCCGTGCCTCGTCCGACCTCGTCCTCGCCTCAACTGCCTCCGAGCACTCGATACACCTCGGTCCAGGGGCGGATCTCCATGGTCTTGCCCTGATCTCGGACGACAGCGTCGATCAGGCGGAGGCAATCCTCTACCCCGAGCTCGGGCAGGTGACGCCCCACGGCCGCGTCGTAGACGACGCTGATCTCGCGTCCCCGTGCTGCCGCCACGAATCCGCTGGGCGAAGGAGCGGCGACAACGGTGAGCTCTCGATCCGTGGTACCGCTTGTGGGACGCCCGAGCGTTGTCTGGTAGGCCGTCCAACCCTCCTCACACCGGGCACGCGCGGCGCAAAGGCCACAGTGCCCGCCAGGACGGGCTTCGGCTGGTCGCTCCCCAAGAGCGCTCCGGGCGCTCGCAATGGCCTCGACCAGCCGCTCCTCGGCCCGCACGAGGTCTCCCTCCTCGACCTCGAACGCCCGACGGTGGTTCAGGTACTGAACGGCCAGGTGGGCGGGACAGGCTCCGGTTCGGCGCCACCAGAGGACGGCGTAGAGCTGAAGCTGCAGCTCGTGTTCGTCCTTCTCCTTGCCCGTCTTGAAATCGAGGAGATGGACGCCACCGTCGGCCCACTCCACCAGATCGATGATCCCCCGAAACGGAAGATCCGGATGGGCCACCTCGACCTCGCTCAACGCTCCCCGCTCCCGAAGGAGCGCCATGAGGTCGGTGCCTCTTTCCTCCGCTAACGACGCGGCCTCGGCCCCATTGACCGACACCGGCAGTGCATCGAGCGGCGTGTACTGCTCCCGGAAGAGACGGATGGCTCGATTGGCCAGCTCTCTCGGCGGGGTCCGCAACACGAAGTGAGGGCCGGAGCGGGGATGTTCCGCGAGGCGCTCGTTCCACTTGGCGATCTCAACGGCGAAGTACTTCCAGAAGTCGATCGCTTCAATCGCCTCTCGGAACCGTGCAGAGCCGATGCTCGGAAGCCCCCGCTTGCCCAGAGCGCGCACCAGGAGCTCGATCGCCTCGTGGACGATCGACCCCTCCAGCGCCTTCGGGTGCGGGCGTTCAGGGAAGCGTGTGTTCTCGCCCCACGAGGACCGGAGCAACTGCCACTTGCGCGGGCAGGTCTGGATCTCCTGCAGGCTGGAGAAGCTGTAGCTCGCCGGAGCCTCCGCCCAACACGTCGGCTCGGCCAGCTCGTAGACGCTCGTCATGGCGTCGCTCCCTCGGGGAGCTGGAGCCGGCGAACCGCCTCCGGCAGGTCGTGGACGAGCGTGAAGGCGTCCAGCTCGACAACCTCCTGAAAGGCCATCTGAGCGGCCTCTGCCACGCCTGACGGTGCGAGAGCCGGGTTTACGAGGGGGTGGTGGACATCTACCCAGACCCGCCCCGTCGGCGCGTCGAACTGCATCGGCACGACAACGCCGTCTTCGCTGCGCTCGGTCTCGACTTCGAGCCCTCGCAGCCCCAGGAACTCCCCGAGCCCGGTCAGGCAGCGGAGCTTGTCTGCAGTATCGATCGTCGGCAGAGCGCCCGTGCGCACGTGCTGCAGCAGCGCGAGCGCCAGGTGTCGATCCAGGGACTTGTGGATGTAGTTGTTCCCGTAGTGGCGGATGCAGCGATAGCAGGAGGTCGCGCAGTCGCAACGCCCGAGGAGGCGTTCCGTAGCGTCCATGACCTGCTCGATGGCGTCACCGACGGCGCGGGCATATCCTGCGCCTCCCGGCAGGAGGTCATACAGATAGAGCTGCGCCTCATCGGTTCGTCCGCCGAGAACCGGAGCCCACCAACCCGAGAGCTCTCCTTCGTCGATCTGGAGCTCGTGGGACGCTGCCAGCGCGATGGCCTCAACCAGCGAGGTCAGGGCCATCCGAGCGGCTCGGCTCAAGAGCCCGGGGGTCGTGGGCGTCCCGAGACGCAGGGGATCACTGACCCTCAGCCGGAGGAGCAGCGCGTCGGTCGGGAAGCGGTGCCCGAGGTAGAACGGTCCGTCGGCGACCCCCACACAGATCATCCCCTTCTCGAGCGGGTGCCGGTGCTGGACCGGGTTGCCTCCCTTGGTCAGGGTCGTCTGGGTGAACCCGGGACCGAACTCCGGTTCGGAGCGTCCGCAGTCCGGACACACTCGGAAGCCCCGCTCGCCGATGCCCTTGTTGACCATCGCCAGCAGCTGGGACCCGGTCCAAAGCCGCAGGCGCCCCTCACAGATCTCCCGATGCCAGTCGCCAGGGGGGTCTTGGATCTCGAGCTGCGCCCGATCCGTCATGCCTGCATAGCTGATCGCCTGGCCTCGATCGACCTCCCTCTTCGCGTTGAGGTCCGGAGCGAACCCGGCGGGGGTGATGAACTCGGCGTGAGCGATCTGGTCGCTGCCACAGCAGGGGCAGAGGATCATGGCGGCGGAAGCTGGATCCAGACTCACGAAGCTGCACGTGCGGCAGGCCGTGTAGGGCTGCCGCCTGGCCAATGTCGGCTCCGGGGTCGGCTCGTAGGGCGAGAACAACGCCGCCGACTGGAAGCGCCACTTGTCCACGGTCAGGCTTCTGCCTGGTGCATACTCGCTCAGCGCAAGCTGGAGGTCGCGCTGTGGTTCGTACTCGAATGTGCGTCTCCCCTTCTTGTCTCCAGGTCGCCGAGGCTTCGAGACCCAGAACGCGACGACGTCCGTGGGAAACGCATAGCGCGGAAACACGGCCCTGCCGATGAGCGCCTGGAGAAACTCATCTTCGAGCCGGCGTTCGAGGGCCTCCCGCTCCAAGCCCTCCAGTTCCTCCCTACGTGCGAACTCCTCTACCGGGAGAACCTCGCGCAGCCGCTCTTTGAGCCTCGGAACTGCCGTGGCGATGGTCCCCTGGACCTCTGGGATCTCTTCCTGGAGACCGAACGAGAACGTCGGCGCCCAGTGCCGGATCTCCTCCTGGAGCATGGTCTCGTTCTCCGAGAGCCACGCCTCGAGTCGGGCCAACGAACACGGATGCGCCTCGGAGAGGAACTGCTCCACCGTTCCGAGGGATTCGAAGAGCATGTAGGCGCTCGAGCCGGTGTCCGTCGGCACCCTCTCGTAGAAGAACCGCTGCACCAGATACGCGTGGATGTGGCGCTCGAGGACCTGCTGATTCTCGACGTAGACGATCGGCGCCCGAACATCCCCGGAAATCATGGCCTCCGGGTTCTCGAAGAAGTGCGAGTCGTGGGAAGTCCCGTGGGCGTAGGTCACGACGGAGGCGATGGAACGGCCGCGTCGACCGGCTCGCCCCGCACGCTGTTGGTAGTTGGCCACGTGGGGCGGGACGTTGCGAAGAGCGACACCCGAGAGAGCCCCGATGTCGATGCCAACCTCCATCGTTGTAGTGCAGCTCAGCACATCGATCGGAGGCTTGCCGTCCAAGGGGATGTCCTGGAAGCGAAGCTCGTACTCCTCCACCTTGTTGAAGGCGCTCTCGTCGGGGTTGCCTGTGAGCTGCGCAGAATGCTCCGCGGCCGAGAGACCGAAGGGCTCCAGGGACGCAGGCTCGAAGGCCCGCAGCACCTGCTCGCGGTAAAAGCCCGTGCGTGCGTCGAGGTAAGCGTCGTCTGCTTCGCTGAGCTCGCCGCAGCAGCCGGGACAGATGTTCTCCAGCGACTCGGGGTGGATTCGGCCACAGTCGAGGCAACGGAGCCACGAGGCGTCGAGCCGGAGATTCAGGCTCAGTCCCAGCGGACGCAAGTAGTAGCGATCGCCCTCGAAGTCCAGCACCTCGCTGTTGCGCACGAGCTTCTTGAACCAGTCAGCAACCTGCTCTGCCGCGTCGCCGTTGTCGCCGAGGACACGGGCGACGTACTCCTCGAAACGGTTCGGGAGCACGTGGTGCATCTTCTCCGCGTTGATGCCCACGGGACCGGCCCACCCTTCGCCTAGGTCCCGCAGCTCCGCTCCGTCTGGTCGGAAGCTGCGGCGCTCGAGGTGGAGTCGGACCCAGGAGCGGAATAGCACGCGAATGGCATCGGGCTCGAGGCCGATCGCGGGGAAATCCTTGAAGACGTGATCGAGATGGGGATCCTCCTCGACCGTGCCCAGGGCCAGTGCCGGCAGGGAGTAGTAGCGGTCCGTGATCTCGCTGAACAGGGACTGTGCGAAAGAGCGGGTGGGTCGGAGGCCACCACGGTTTGCGAGCTGGATCGCCTCCTTGAGACTCTTGCCCTTCACCCTCCGGAGGTGGTTGTGGAACTCGACCTCCTCGGCCGAAGGGAACAGGTCGTATCCGCGGTTGCCGCACAGCCACGCGACACCCGGGTAGAGCGAGTGCATGCCGGTCAGCTGCTCTTGCTCACGAAGCTCATGCGCAGCCAGGGCGATGACCTGGCGGAAGAGGTCGCGGGCGTGGCTGTGCTCCAGTGCGGGAGCCAACCGAGCGGCCTTTTGTCGCCCGTCGCTGAACACCAAGACCTTGCGGCCGTGGTTCGGGAGCTTGGGGTCGAGCTTCTGAGGCGGCTGCTCCGCGAACTGGGCCTCGATGAGGGCCGTGAAGGGTTGCTCGCCACGCGTGCGGAAATCGTAGATCCGACCACGTGACGGCGCGCCCGGCTGGCACATCGCACAGCGCTCGAACTCGGGCTCTCGATTGCCGTCGCCATCGACCCAGACGTACAGGCTCCGCACCTCGTCGGCGGCGTACCGAACTTGCGGATCGAGGTACCCGGTCTTGAGGTGCACACGGAGCTCCTCCGTACGGTCCGGGTAGCGTGGGCTCGTGGGCAGGAGCTGAAGCCGGATGAGATTCCCCTCGGTCTCTCCCCAGAGGAACTCCAGGACGTTGAGCGTCCCTGACTCCGCATAGGCAAGGACGTAGGGCGCTCCGCACGACCGGCACGAAGCGAGCTCGAACACCCGCGAGCCGCACGCATCGCAGGTTGCCCGGGGAAACGAGAAGAGCTTTCCGACGACGGCGACCTGTCCCGGCTCGGATTGGCGCCCTGAGCAGCGCGGGTTGAAGCATGCGTAGAGGCCGTGGAGTCCCCGGAACATCCCATGCACACGGGTCGGGACCAGGCCGGGGGCCTCCGGTTCGCGGCGCGCAAGGGTTCCGAGAGCCAGGAGCGCCTGTAGAGCCTGCCGCTGCCTGGCGTGCCCCGGGAAGATGAGCTCCGCAAGCTCTCCCAACGCCCGAGCATTCCCTGCAGCCTTGAGGACCAGCTGGTTCACGAGCGGCTTGCCTGAGAGCGCCTTGTGAAGGGACGCCAGCACGACTGCCTCGTCGGTGGAGTCCGCTTCGACGCCGTAGAACTCCAGAACGGGCGCAACGCAGGCCAGCAGAGCATCGCCCGTCAGGGCCCGGTTGAGAGCCTCCAGGTCGATGGAGGCGAGCAGATCGGCTTCCTCTGTGGATGCCGGGGCTGCCGGCTGCGGGACCTCGCGCGTGCCCGTGATGGCCACGAAATCGTCCGGTGTCTTCCCGCAGAGATCGGCAGCAAACCGACGAATGTTGTCCAGCGCTGCCGCATCCGATCCGAGGGAGGCGCTGGTCGCGATGACCCGCAGCTTCTCCGGTCGGTTGTGTATTCCGAGTCGCGCTCGAAGCCGCCGCAAGAGGAAGGCAACCTCGGCTCCTTTGGCTCCCCGATACATGTGTGCCTCGTCGAGGACGAGGAGTAGCTGGGCATCCTCGCGCTCGAGCCACCGCCGCGTCTCGGCGAAGATCGGGCGCTCGAAGGGACGCATCAGCATGTACTCGAGCATCGAGTAGTTGGTGATGAGGACGTCCGGGGAGTGGCCCGGTGTCGTACCGACGTCATGGACCATCTCGTGCCGTGTCAGCAGCTCGCGGTCGCCTGGCGAGGTGTGAAGCCGCCGACCCCAATGGTGCTTGGTGTAGTTCTTGCCCTGCCGCTTGCCGGACTGGTAGGTCGCCTGCTCCTCCTCGTGCTTGGCGAAGAACGCGTGCAGGTCCTTCGCGGGATACCGCCCGAGCTCACGCAGGCGCCGCTCCATGGATGCGCTCATGTTGAGGTAGTACTGGAGCAGCGGCTCCACCCGGTCGCTGTCCTTGCTGCCCTTGCGCGGCCCCGGATACGGGGTGCGTCCGGTGTACATGCCGAAGCGAGGGAATCTCTGCGACTTGAGCTGCTTGAACTCCTGCGCGACGAACTCTTCCCCGAGCAGGAGGCGCAGCCGGGCCAGCTGGTCGTTCACCAAAGCGTTCATCGGGTAGAGGATGAGGGCGCGGACGGCCGGTAACTCAAAGGACTCAGGGCGCTCATGCGCCTCGTCGTAGAGAGACCCGAGCATGGGGACGAGGAAGCACTCGGTCTTCCCTGAACCCGTCCCCGTCGCGACGACGATGTCCTTGCCTTCGACGAGGAAGGACGTGAACGCACGGTCCTGGTGACCATAGATGCTCGGGTAGAGAATCCGTCGCTCGTCGTCGGGCTTGCTCGACTGCGCCGGAGTCTCCGCCAGGCGAGCGAGGAAGCGCCCCACGTGCGGAGAGAGCCCGAGGTGGTCGTAGCCGTGCGGGGACGCCGCATAGCGGGTCGTGGTCTCGATGAACGGCTCCTGGGCGAGCAGATGACCGGCCGCTTCAGACTCCAGGAGGCGACGGCGCGCCCGAACCAGGATCGCGTCGCTGAGGGGATACGCGCTCTCGATGTAGCCGCGCAGCGCGTTCCCGAGCCGCTGAACCAAGCGGGTCGGCGTGAAACGTTCGTCCGTGACCGGTTGCCGCTCCACCGGCGGCGGCGGCGGAGCCGGCTTCGTCACCCGGATCCGCGGGCGTGCCCTGGGTCGTTCGATGGGCTTCACGGGGGCGCTGGCCCGATCCACCCAGGCGGCGAGCGCCTCGTCGATCGCGGGGCCCATCCCCTTGAGCCGGTCTCCGATCGACTCGGGGGTCTCCTCCTTCAGCAATGCGTCAATGAACTCGGGCGACACGGCTTCGACGCCGGAGAAGTCGAGCGTGACGTCGTCCTTGATCTTCCGACGGACGAACTCGGCATCTTCTACGTCCTGGAGCCGCAGATCGTCGTCGGTGTACTTTGCGAGCTTGAGTACGGTCATCGCGCGTCCTCAACATGCCACTCCTCGGTGTTGAGCGCGAGGAGCGCCTCGTGCCGGCACCCGTCGGGCACGACAAGCATGAGGCCCCGCATGGCGCGGGTGAGGCCGACGTACAGAAGGCGGCGCTCGTGTCGAATGCGTTCACCGAAGAGGTCGGGATCATCAAAATCGTCGGGAACCGGGTAGGTTCCGTCGCGAAGGCCAGCGACGACGACAATGGGAAACTCCAGGCCTTTCGCGCTGTAGAGCGTGATGACCTTGACCACGTCAGCCGTCAGATCGAGCTCTCGGCCCGGAAAGTACTGGGTGGGAAGACCCGCGTCGCTGAGGAGCAGGGCCAGCTCTTGACCAACGGCGCCGGCAGGCACGAGGACCGCGGCGGCGCTGGGGCGGAGCTGGAGATGCCGGGCCATCTGCCGGATGAACCGAGTGATCCACTCCGCCTCCTGCTCCTCCGGCGCTCCGCGCACCAGAACCGGCAATGGGCCCTCATGCACACTTGCGGAGGCCTCGAGGACCTCCCCCTTTTCCGGTTGGAGGATCGTGAACGCTGCGCGGTCGATCTCGCGGGTCGATCGGTAGTTCCGGCGCAGGGCTGCTGTGCGTCCTCGAAACTGAAGCCGCGGGTGGACGGAGGACCACGTGTAGTTCCGGGAGTAGAGCGACTGCTTCGAGTCGGCGGCGAAGAACAGTCCGTCGGGAGTGCGAGCCACCTCAGCCATCAAGGACAGAGCAGAGGGGCTCAGATCCTGCGCCTCATCGACGAACACGTAGTCCCAATGGCCGCTCCATGGGCCGGATCGAACCACCCCGAGTGCTTCGTTACGCAGACCCGGAAACCGCTCTCCAGGTGCCTGCTGCGCGAAGAGGCCGTGCAGCTCCCACACTGTCTCTCGGAGCCGCTGAGGGAAGGCCACTCCCCTCCCGGGGCGAGGCGCGCTGCGGTAGTCCTCGAGATCGCCCAGTTCGCGCCCGTCGATGATCCAGTCGAACTCCTCGAGGAGATACCTGTCGGAGAGTCGCGCCAGGGCGCGCTGGCGGAGCTTCGCTTCAAAGGCAGACTCTGTGCTTGGCTTGAAGGCGGACCTGACCGCCTTCAGGCGGCGCAGGGCGTCGGCGTCGTTCTCAAACGGGCCAAGCCTTCGCCTGCTCTTCACGATCTCGCGCGCGACCTGATCGACGGTGGCCACGCGCACGCGAGCCATCTGTTCGGGGCTCAGGATCTGCTCGAGCAGCTGACGAGAGACCGCCAACAGCGCTCTTGTGTAGGTGGTGAAGAGGACCGTCTCGCTTCCGGTTGCCCTCTTTCGTTCAAGGACCTCTTTCACGCGGTAGAGAGCGACGGTGCTCTTGCCGGTGCCGGCCCCGCCGCGAACCATGGTCGGCCCCTTGAGCGCCCAACGCGTCAGGCGCGCCTGGTCCTCATCGAGGCGCAACAAGAAGCCAAGGAGGTCGCCTTCCTTGTACCGCACGAGGTGTTCGGTCGAGGGCACGACGAGATCAGGCTGCTGCGCGACCGATTCGAGGCTTGGGGGGTAAACCGCCTCGACGACCCTGGCGAGCACGTCTTCATCAACGGGTGCCTCGAGAAGATCCTCCTCGGTCCTACATCGCAGGAGAATCGGCAAGGCCCGAGCAGGAATCCCTTGTTCCCGCAGCCAGGCCTTCGTGATCTCGAAGGGCAGTGGATTTTCGGTGCTCGTCGGCTCGAACTTGAACTCCCGTGGCTTCGGGGGGGTGAGGACCGCGTCGAGGTCATCCTCCGAGCTGGGCGGGAGCGTCGGCGCGTCTGCCGTTTCGGGGAGGTTCTTGTACGTGTCTTCCCGGCGCCTGCGGACCCCCAGCAGACTGACCCAGTCGTCGCCGAAGCGGTAGAACACGCGGTGATCGCCGACGCGCAAGCGGTGGATGCCGTCGCCTCGGCGGAGCTTCTTCTTCACCTTCCCGTCCGGGAACGGGTCGGTCACGAGGAGGTTGACCTTCTCCCACAGGGTCGCTGCCCGGTCGGCGGGGAAGGAGAGCAACTCGCGCATGCACGTCGGTTTGATGGTGATCTGGCGCTTGCTCATGCCGGCGCTTCCCGTGTGAATTCGAGCCCGAGCCGATGCCGCAGCGTTCCGAAGACCTGGTCAATGCAGGAAGCTGGGATCGACCAACGCTGCCCCCCGGCGACTCGCACAGTGGATGCGTACGTCGCCAAGTAGCGGTACTCGGCCCGGGGCAGCCACTCGCGGAGCGTTAGCAGCGTCGCGTGGGCGTCTTCTTCGAGCACACCGGAAACAGGGCGGTCGGAGGCACGGGCCAGGGCAAATACGGTGCGGCTTGCGTCATCGACATTGAGAGAGACGAAGGCGCCCGTCGAGGGAGTTTGGCTCTCTGCGCTCCACGCCCAGACCCAGCGTCCAAGGGGCGTGCGCGCCCGCCAGAGCCGGCCTCCTTCGCCTTCCCTCTTCCAGCGGGGCCTGGCCTCCTCGATGACCAATCCCCGCCAATCCAGTGCCCCATCGCGCTCCAGGCTTCCTGCCGCTTCGGGCTTCCAGGTCAGTCGGGCCTCGAGGCTCTCCAGCCACCGGGCGTCGGCGCATGGTGTGAGGTCGAGACCCGCCCACGCCTCGGCGGACACGACGATTCCACCCTGCGCCGTGATCGACTTCGTGACCTCGTCGGCCCTGTCCGTCTCAAAGCCGAGCATCCGACGAACGCCCGAAGCCTCGATCCGTCCCGGCAGTACTGACAGGCGGTGTGTCGGGAGGCTCGTTATCAGCCGGAGCTCCCCGGGCTGGATGTCGACGGCTCGGAGCGGTGAGGTGTGGAGCAGCCCACCGCTCGAGGCGGTCACATCGCCCTCGGCTTCGAGGGCAGCGCACAGCTCTCCCAGCCTCTGCTTCAGCTCTTCGTCGACATGCGGTGAGGCTGCCTGCTCGATTCGGCGGAGCGCGGCCCAGCGCGTGCAGGTGCCCCGAGCTGTCACCTCGCAGCGAATCAGATCCGCCAGCGTCTCGTCGGCTGCGATCGCGCCCCAGCGAGCCGTGAGGGCATCCTGAAGCTGGCTCTTCGTGAGAACGGCGAACTCCATCACACGCCCTCCGCCACGTCTCGAAGGAAGGCGATGAAGGCGTCCGGCTCCTCGAGCACATCGAGGAGATTCCATACCTTCAGCGGTAACCGGCTGCGACGTCGATGCTCGGCCCAGTCGAGGCCGGTGGAGAGGAGGGCGACGTCAGCCCCGAAACGCAGACAAACGCCGTCGATCCAATCGAGGAGCTCCTTATCAGGCTTCGACACCAGCTCCTCGAGCATGATCAACGCACACTTGCAGCGACGCTTGATTCCCCTCCGCCGGCGCTCGGTCACGAGCAAACGGGCAGCGGCTGCGTGGGTAGGCGGCGGATGCTCCGGGTCTTCGTCGCTCGCCTCGACTTCGTAGCCGAGCCAGCGGCCGACCGGCTCGAACCAGGTCGGCAGGAGCTGAGCGTAGGCGCCACAGCAACGGGTTACGGTCTCGCCGCGTTGATCGACCAGATCGCGGAGCGCGTCTCGGACAGCGTCGGAGGAGACGAGGCGCGTGTGTTCGAGAACGGCCGCACCCAGCTCGCCAAGGTCGAGCACAAGATCGCCCAGCAGCCGCCTCTCGCGACGGTCCCGGGTCACCGAAAGCAGGTCGCCCGTGGCAAGCTCGCCCGCCTCATCCAAACTCAGCGTGGTGAGGTAGTCGTCGCTGATCTCGCGCCACACCACGCGGACCGTCCAGCCTGGCGGCCCCTGAAGGCTCAGGCCGAGCGAGTCGATCTCTGCAAGGTTTCCTCGCCAGGCCCGTGACAGCTTGTTCGGTCGCGACCTGCACACGTGGTCGTCCCCGACCCGCAG
>JAUIEE010000084.1 GCA_030428965.1 bacterium
TACAGACCGCCGAAGGGCTGGAAGTGGCGTTCGGGGGTCCAGATCGCCAGGAATCCGTTCTGGTCGGCGAAGCGGCCGCTCTCCAGGGTCAAGCGGTACTTGGCGTCGCTCTCCTTGGAACCGTCGTCGGAGAACAGGTACAGGCCGAACTCGATCGGTCGCTCGGGCCTGCGGCCGCGCCAGGCGTCGGGATCCTCTTGTTCGACACCGGTGCCTCCCCCATCGGCGCTCCCGGTCGCGGACTCGGGCACGGCGGAGATCCCCCGCTCGCGCATGCGCTGCTCGAGCAGCCGACGCTGCTCGGGCGAGAGCTTCGTGAGGCGCTCGGAAAGATCGGTCATCCGTCCGCTCCTGCGTCCACGGCCCCGCGGTCGAGCTGGGCCAGGACCTGTTCTTCGGGCAAGCCCTCGATCTCGTCGAGCAGGCGAGCGATCTCCTCGGCAGCCCGGCGCTCTTCGAGGGCCCGATCCACCGAAGCCGCCAGGGCTCCCAGGTCGGTGGCCTCGAACAGGTTCGTGATCGTGAGGTCGATGTCGAACTCCTTGCGCAAGCGGGAGGCCAGCTGGATGGCGAGCAGGGAGTTGCCCCCGAGGTCGAAGAAGTTGTCCAGGCGGCCGATGCCCCCCACTCCGAGGAGCTCCGTCCAGGCCGAGGCCACGGTGCGCTCGGTTTCGGTCTCGAGGGCCCCGCCCTTCCCCTTCCTGCGCACCGGCGTGATCGTCCCGCCAACCCCCTCGAGGAGGTCGCTGACCGTGACCGCCCGGGAATGGCGCACGACCTCGTCGAAGTCCTGCACGGAGACGATCACCTGGGGCTCGGCCAGGGCGAACGAACGCCACAGCACTTCGACCCCTTCGTCCACTTCGATGCCGATCGACTCCTGCACCTCGCGCAGGCCCTCCATCAAGGCCTCCGCTCCCGGTCCGCTGGCCTCCTGCCAGCGATCCCACAGCGCCATGCCCCAGTCCACGGTGATCACGCTCGCACCGGGCCGATGGGCGTGGGACTGGGCCAGGGCATCCAGGTACGCGCTGCCCGCGCAGTAGTCCACCTGCCCGAAGACCCCGGTCTGGGAGATGGAGGAGGAGAACGTGACCAGGGTCTCTCCTTCCCGCAGGCTTTGCGCGAGGAAACCCGCCGCCAGGCGCGGTCGCAGGAAAGCATGCACGTCCCGCGCCTCCTTGAGCTGGAGCATGCCGCCACCGATCTCTCCCGCCGTATGGAAGATGGCGTCGAGTCGATCGCTCCGGGCCCGCAGCGCTTCGACGGCAGCCGTCACGGCCGCTTCGTTCCAGACCGGAGCATCCCAGCTCGAAACGCGCACACCGCTCTCCTTCAGGCTCTCGAGGGCGTCGCGGTCGCTGCCCCGACACGCGAGGAAGCCGATCTCGGCCGCCCCCTCCTGGGCGAGCCGGCGGGCCAGGCCGAGCTCGAGGGCCCCCACTCCTCCGGTGAAAAGGTACGCACCACCCTGGCGTACGGGAGCCGGGCTGGCCTCCGCAGGTTCGGCGACGACCTGCTCGTAGGAAGGAACCCACCGATGCCCTCCCCGCCAGGCAACCAGGGGCTCGGGGTCGCGGGCGAGCAGCTCGTGGGAAACGGCCTGGGCCGATCGTTCGTCGAGCTCGCCCAGGTCGAGCAGACGACAGCGCAGCCCCGGGAATTCCTGGGGCGCCACGCGCACGATCCCGAGCAGCGTGGCCCGCTCCGGATTCACCACGGCCTCTCCGGTCACATCGAACAGGGCGCGGGTCACGCTGACCAGCCGCAGGCCCACGTCCGCGGCCTGGGGGGCCAGGGCTTGCAGGAGAGCGAGCAGAGAATCGAAACCCGCCTCGGCGTTCGATTCGGGCGAAGCGCAGGCGAGGTGCACGACGTGGCAAGGCCAGGCCTCGTCCGCCTTCAGCTCGCCCAGGAGCCACTCCCAGTCCGCCTTCCTGGAGGGATCGAGCTGGAACGTGTCCCCCTCACGTCCGTGTTCGCCGGTTGCCCGAGCTACGCGGTAGAGCCGCACTCCCTTCGTCCGGGCCTCTTCGGCCAGGAGATCGACGAGGGCGGACCCCTCGTCGCACACCAGCCAGGGGCTGGAGACCTCCGGCTCGCTGCGGGCGACGTGCGAGCGCTTCCATCCGGGCAGGTAGGTCCACGCTTCCAGCTCGGGGTTCTTCTCGGGACCGTTCTCGGTGACGGCCACGTGGCTGCGCTCGCCGGGCTCGACCCAGTAGCGCTCGCGCTGGAAAGCGTAGGTCGGCAGGGGAATACGCCGGCCTGCCCCGTCGCCATGAACGCGGAGCCAATCGACGTCGACCCCCGCGCACCACAACTCCCCCAGGGCCTTGAGGGTGCGAGCGCGATCGGTCTGAGCGGAACGCGGCCCGGGAAGCGAGGCGCAGGTCGTGGCGTCGGGGGCAACCTGTCGAGCCAGGGAGGTGAGCGCCGTCCCCGGCCCCACTTCCAGGAGAACGCGGGTCGCATCGCCGGTCAGCTCCGCGAGGTTGGCGTCGAAGCGCACCGACCGACGCAGGTGCTCGGCCCAGTAGGTCGGACTCTGGGCCTCTTCGGCCTGAATCCAGGTGCCGCTGCGGTTGGAGAGGAAGGGAAGCCTGGGCGCCGAACGGGAAACGGCGCGTACCCGGGCCTCGAACTCGGCCAGGATCGGATCCATCGCCCTCGAGTGGAAGGCATGGGAGGTGTGCAGGCGGCGACAGGCCACGTCCCCACTCGCCAGCTCTCGTTCGAAACGGGCGACGTCGGCATCGGCACCGCTCACCACGCACGCGCGCGGCCCGTTGACGGCAGCAACGTCGAGGTCCGGGTGGGAAGCGAGTCGCGCTTCCAGGTCCTGCGGGGCGAGGTGCACGGCCAACATGGCTCCCCGCGGCATCGAGGCCATCAGCCGCCCGCGCTCCGCCACCAGGGACAGGGCGTCTTCGAGGGACCAGACGCCCGCCAGACAGGCCGCCACGTATTCACCGATGCTGTGACCCGCCATCGCGGACGGCTGGATTCCCCAGGACATCCAAAGGCGCGCCAGGGCGTACTCGACCGCGAACAAGGCCGACTGGGTGACCTGGGTTTCGCCGAGAGCCGTGGCCTCCTCCGACTCCGAGCAGCACAGCTCGACGAGATCGACGCCGATGCGGGGCTTCAGGAAATCCGAGCAGCGCTGAAGCACGTCCCGGAAGAGCGGCTCGCCGGCATACAGGGTGCGCACCATGCCCGCATGCTGCGCGCCCTGGCCGGGGAAGAGGAAGGCCACGTTCGTGGCGCGACGTTCATCGTGGAGCGCCTGGGACGCGCGCAGCTTCCGCAGCGCTTCCTCGCGGTCCGCAACCACCAGGCTCCTGCGCCACGCAAGCCGCTTGCGCCCCACCTGGAGCGTGTAGGCCACAGCGGCCAGATCGAGGGTGGGATCCTGTTCCAGGCGCTCCGCCAGGTGGAGACTCGCAGCTTCGAGCGCGGTCTCGGAGGCCGCGGAAAGGACCAGCAGCTGCATCTCCGAAGTAGGAGCGCTCGGCGCGGAAGGCGGCGCCTCCTCCACGACGACGTGCGCGTTCGTGCCTCCGATCCCGAACGAGCTCACCCCGGCCCGCCGGGGCCCCTCCCCCTCCGGCCACGGTCTCAGCTCCGCGTTCACATAAAAGGGGGAACGGTCGAGCTCGAGCTTCGGGTTCGGACGTTCGAAGTGCAGGCTGGCCGGGATCTCGCCGTGCTGGAGCGCGAGGATGGTCTTGATCAGACCGGCCACGCCCGCCGCCGCATCCAGGTGTCCGATGTTCGTCTTGATCGAACCGAGGGCGCACTTGGAACGACGCCCTGTTCCCTGGAAGGCGCGCGTCAGGGCCGCCACCTCCACGGGATCGCCGAGGGGCGTCCCCGTGCCGTGGGCCTCGACGTAGTCGATGGTGGCCGGATCCACGCCGGACACCGCCAGGGCCTCTTCGATGACGCCCGCCTGCCCTTCGAGGCTCGGGGCCGTGAAGCCCACCTTGAGATTGCCGTCGTTGT
The DNA here is from genome assembly GCA_030428965.1 of bacterium. Lineage (GTDB taxonomy): Bacteria > Planctomycetota > UBA1135 > UBA1135 > JAUIEE01. The sequence continues at coordinate 4,009 of JAUIEE010000084.1, forward strand.
TCACCGCCGACCCCTTCAGGACGGCGCGGATCGTGTCCCCGTCCTCCTGGGCCTCCGCGAGTCGCCGCAGAACGAGCACGCCGCAGCCGTTGCCCTTGACGACCCCCTGGGCGCTCGCATCGAACGCCCGGCAGTGTCCGTCGGGGGAGGCGATGTCGCCCTCGGTGTACGCGTAGCCGGAGGTCTGGGGAATCGAAACGGACACGCCGCCGACGACGGCCACGTCACATTCCTCGCTCAAGAGGCTCTGGCAGGCGAGGTGGACGGCCACGAGGCTCGTGGAACAGGCCGTCTGCACCACCACCCCCGGACCGCGCAGATCGAGCCGGTAGGCGACCTGGGTGGCGAGGTAGTCCCGACCGTTGCCCAGCGAGGCCTGGACCAAGGAGGCCGCGTCCGCAGCCTGGGCGTTTCCGATCAGGTTGTTCTGCAGGTAGGTGCTCGGGGAAGAACCGGCGAAGACCCCCACCCGAAGCTCGTGGCGATCGCTCAGGTAGCCCGCGTCTTCGAGGGCGGCCCAGGCCTGCTCGAGAAAGACCCGCACCTGAGGGTCGCAGAGCTCCGCTTCGCGCGGCGTGAAACCGAACAGCTCCGCGTCGAACCGATCCGCATGCGCCAGGTCCGCGGCCCGTCGAACCCATTTGGGGTCCGAGCGCTCCTCCTCCTCGACGCCGGCCGAGGCCAGCTCTTCGTCGGACAGGTCGCGAATCGACTCCTTGCCCGCGCGCAGGTTCTGCCACAGGGCGTCGGCCGAAGGGGCACCGGGAAAGCGTCCCGCGAGACCCACGACGGCGATCTCGAGCTTCAGAAGGTCGTTGTCTTTCATCGATCCACCCTCACGCTCGCGCTGGGGGGCGATGAGCGAGGTGAGGGTGTCCGCCGACGAGCCCCATCTCTCGTTTTCCCGTTTCGCCGGCGAAGCGACAGCGGCGTAGTATCCAGCATCCTGTTCTCAGGTGTCAAGGTAACGACTCCCCTTCGGGGCTACGGCGTGAGCGAACGCGTCGCGCGGCGCGGCGCCTGCGTGCGCCGCGGTCCCGGTGCCCTTCGGTCGAGGCCTCCGGCGTCTCGGTCCCGATCCGCCCGGCGAGCGCGGCGACGGTCGGGTAGCGGAAGAGCTCCACGACCGCCAGGTTCGCGCCGAGCTCGCTCTGCACCCGCGCGTGCACCTGGGTCAGGAGCAAGGAGTGTCCGCCGAGATCGAAGAAGTTGTCGTGGATGCCCACCCGTTCGACTCCGAGGGCTTCGGCCCAGATCCGAGCCAGAGCCTCTTCCAGCTCGCCGCGCGGAGCCTCGTACTTGCGGCCGGCATCGGGAGCCGGGAGCCGACGACGATCGAGCTTGCCGTTGGCCGTCAGGGGCAACGCATCGAGGTACGTCCAGGACGAGGGCTGCATGGACCCCGGCAGACAACGCAGCAGGTGTTCGCGCAGGCCCTCGACGCCCACAAGGGCTTCCTCCAAGGGAGCGAGACGTACGGAGGGGGGCGCCCCGGGACGCAGCCTACGCCCGGAGCCCCGACGCACGGCGTAGACGTAGCACAGCTGGGTGCCCTCCAACCACGGATCCTGATCGACGTGCACGTCGAACCCACGCTGCTCGAACAGGCTCAGGATCGCAGGCAGGTTCTCCTCGACGTCCACCTCGACGACGGCCTGGTCGATCCGCTTCCAGTGCTCGGCACGAATTCCGCGCAGGACGTCGAGCTCGGCCTTCTCCACGTTGATCTTCAAGAGATCGATCCGCTCGACTCCGGTCTCGTCGAGCATGGCGGAGAGGGTCCTCAAGCGCACCTGCAGGGCCTGGGGCCGGAAGCGCTCCGCCAGGACCTCGTCCGCCACTTCGGCGAAGGCCCCCGCGCCCTCGACGCCGGAGCGGGCCTGGTTGGCGACGAAGGAACGCACGACGCCGCGCTCTTCTTCGGCGTCGGCGTAGAGCCCGGACAGGAGCGAGAAGCCGGGGAAGAAGGTGAACTCCGCCGTGCGCTCCGTCTCCGCCAGCCCGAAGTCGAAGAGCTGCGCCCGCGGTGCGTAGACCTCGGCGTTCGCCCGCAGGATGGCGTGCAGCTTCGGATTCGGCTCGAACACGAACAGTCGCGGCTCGCGAGAGACCCTGCTGGCAAAGACCGAGAACATCCCGATGTTGCCTCCGACGTCGAACACCGTGTCGCCATCGGCGATCCGGATGCCGTGCCGCACGTAGGCGCCCAGCTCGACCACCTCGCGGTGCAGGTAGTCGGTCTCGTTGCGATTCAGCTCGGCCATGGCGAGGCCGCTGGGAAGGGGGCGTCGGGCCAGGCCCCGAATCTCGGGCGCGGCCAAACGCCGCGCCACGACATAGGACGCGAGGCTCCCTCCGCCTCCCGCCTCTTCGCGCACGACCACCGCGCACTGCTCCACGTCGGGGTGCTGCCGAAGGGCCGCTTCGATCTCCCCCAGCTCCACGCGGAAGCCGCGCACTTTCACCTGGGAGTCCTTGCGCCCCAGGAACTCCAGGCGCCCATCGGCCAGCCAGCGCGCCCGGTCCCCGGTGCGGTACATGCGCGCGCCGGGCTTCTCGGCGAAGGGGTCCGGCAGGAAGCTCTGGGCCGTCAGGTCGGCGCGACCGACGTAGCCCCGGGCCACCCCCATCCCACCGAGGAAGAGCTCGCCGGGAACGTCGACGGGCTGCGGGCGCCCCAGGCCGTCGAGCACGTAGGCACGTAACTCGGCCAGAGGACGGCCCAGGGGTAGCGACGGACGCTGCTCGTCGCCCGGGGCAGCCGCTCCGGCCACCGCTCCCACGGTGACCTCCGTCGGTCCGTAGTGATTGACCACGGTCGTGTCGGGCGCCAGCTCGGTGATGCGGGCCAAGAGCGAGCCGGGCGTGGCCTCGCCTCCCAGCACGCACCGCTTGCGGGGCACGACTTGCGCCGGGTTCGGGCCGTGCAACAGGGCCGCGAGGTGAGAGGGCACGATCTTCAGGCAGTCCACGGGATGACGTCCCAGCTCCGCCTGCAGGGCGGGCGCGTCGAGGGCCAGGGCCGGGGGAACCGGGAAGAGCGAACCGCCACTCGCAAGGGCCGAGAACAGGGCCGTGTTTCCGAGATCCGCCGCGACCGAGGAGATCCACGCGAAGCGCCACCCGGGCTCGATCCCCAGGCGACGCCCGACGCTGGCCGTGTAGCTCGCGATCGAACGGTGCTCGACGGCGACCCCCTTGGGACGCCCGGTGGAACCCGAGGTGTAGACGACGTAGGCCAGCTGCGCCGGCTGCAGCGCCAGGTCGGGGCGTTCGGAGGACGACGCTTGGAGCGCGTCGGTCTCGCGATCCAGACACAGCGCCGTCCAGGGCCCGGCGGGCAGGCGGGATTCCAGGGCCTCGAGCGTGAGGACCCGGCGCGCACCGCAGTCCTCCAGGACCGTGGCCAGACGATCGGGCGGGTCCTCGGGGTCGAGGGGGACGTAGGCCGCACCGCCCTTGAGCACCCCCAGGATCGCCAGCACCACCTGGGGACTTCGTTCCAGGACGAGCGCCACCCGTTCCTCGGGGCGGACACCGAGGGCGATCAGGTAGGACGCGAGCCGATTCGCCCGGGCCTCCAGCTCCCGATAGGTCCAGCGAACGTTCGCGTCGTAGAGGGCCAGGGCGTCGTGGTCTTGGTCGACCTGCGCCTCGAAGAGGCGATGGGCGAGCCCTTCGGTCCCCAGCTCAACCCCGGACACGCTCCACTCGCGCAAGAGCTGCTGCGCTTCCCCGGGCTCGGCCCCCGGCAACAGGGAGAGCGGTCGATCGGGCTCGGCGCAGGCGCGCGCGAGCCCCCGGCCGAGCCGCGTGGCCAAGCGCTCGATCGTCGCCGTCTCGAACAGGTCCGTGTTGTACTCGATGGCCCCGGACAGGCCGCCTTCGTCGGGCCCGAGCAGCAGCATCAGGTCGAACTTCGCCGTTTCGTTCTCGACGTCGAAGGGCGTCATCGTGAGCTCGCCGCAGCTCATCGTCCCGAGCTCCAGCTCCTGCACGGCGAAAGCCGTCTGGAAGATGGGCGCGCGATTCAGGCTCCGTTCCGGCTGCAGCTCCTCGACGACCCGTTCGAAGGGCACGTCCTGGTTCGCGTAGGCCTCGAGCGACGCCGCACGCACGCGCCCCAGGAGCTCACGGAACGTGAGCCCCGGACCGGAGAGACGCACGCGAATCGGCAGGGTGTTCACGAAGAAGCCGATCAGGGCTTCGGCCTCGGCGGTGCGGCGGTTGGCGACGGGCGTGCCGATCACGACCTCGTCCATTCCCGTGGCTCGCCCGAGGGCCCACGCATAGGCCGCCAGGCCGACCATGTGGAGGGTCGCCCCTTCCCTGCGGGCCAGCGCCTCGAGATCCGCGACGAGCTCGGCCTCCCATCGAACCGCATGGATCGCGCCGTTCCAGGTCGCCTCCGGGGGTCGGGCCCGATCGGTGGGCAGCTCCAGGGAAGCGGGCGCCCCCTCGAGCACGTCGCGCCAGGCGGCGAGCTGCCGTTCCAGCTCGCCTTCCTCGAGCCAACGGCGCTGCCAGGCGGCCCAGTCCGCGTACTGCACGGTGAGGGCCGGCAGGTTTGGCCTGCGCCCTTCCGTGGCTGCAGCATAGAGCTCGCCGAGCTCGCGCCAGAGGATCGCGAGGGACCAGCCGTCGGCCGCGATGTGGTGCACGACGACCGAGAGCAGGTGCTCCTCGGGGCCGAGCTCCAGGAGCAGCGCGCGCAGGACGGGCCCGCGGGCCAGGTCGAACGGACGCCGGGCCTCCTCGGCCAGATGGAAACGCGCCTCTTCCTCGTCCGCAACCTGGCGCCGCTCGAGCGTCGCGCCTTCGAGCTCGACCACCACCTGTTCGGGACCGTGGGGACCCTCGGGGAAGCGAGTCCGCAGGGCCTCGTGACGCTGGAGCAAGCGATCGAGGGCCGCGGCGAGGGCCTGCACGTCGAGCGTTCCGCGCAGCCGCACGGCCGCCGGAATGTTGTAGGCGGCGGAGTCGGACTCCATGCGATCGAGGAACCACAGTCGCTTCTGCGCAAAGGACAGGGGGCGGCGCTCCTCCGTCGAGGCAGGGCGCACGGCCGGAATGGACCCTCGGCCGGCCAGCTCGCTCAGGGCGCGGGCCAGCCCCAGGGGAGTGGGAGTCTCGAACAGGCTCCGCAGGGGCAGCTCCAGCCCGAAGGTCTTGCGCACGCGCGAGACCACCTGGGTGGCGAGCAGGGAATGACCTCCCAGGAGGAAGAAATCCGCGTCGGCCGCAACGCTCCCGAGGCCGAGCACCTCGGCGAAGATGCCGCACAGCATCTCTTCCTCGGGAGTCCGCGCTACCGCTCCCCCGGATGGATCTCCCCATTGCGGTTCGGCCAGCGCTTCCCGATCCACCTTGCCGTTGGGGGAGAGGGGCAGCGCCTCCAGCAAGACCACGGCGGCGGGAACCATGTAGTCGGGCAAGAGAGCACGCAGGTGCTCTCGCAGCTCTTCGGGCTGCACGGCGCTTCCGGGCTCGAGCACGGCGTAGGCCGCGAGCCTGCGTCCGCTCCCGTGGGCATGGTCGCGCACGGCGACCTGCTCCACGGCGGGATGGGTGGCCAGCGCCGCTTCCACCTCGCCGGGCTCGACCCGGTAGCCTCGGATCTTCACCTGAAGGTCCCGTCGCCCGAGGAACTCGAGCTGACCGTCCACCCGGAAGCGCGCGAAGTCTCCGGTGCGGTAGAGGCGTGCGCCTTCGGTCCCCGACCATGGATCGGGGACGAAGTTCTCGGCGGTCAGATGAGGCGCACCCCGGTAGCCACGGGCCGGCGCGACGCCCCCCACGCACAGCTCCCCCGCCGCCCCCACGGGAACCGGACGACCCGCCGCATCGAGCAGGTAGATCGGCACGTTGGGAAGCGGTCGCCCGATGGGCGGCAGTTCGGGCCACGACGCTGGATCCGCGGGAAGCGGATATGCGCTGACCACGTGGGTCTCCGCGGGGCCGTACTGGTTGACGAGCCGCGCCGAAGGCAACCGCTCGAAGAACTCTCGGATGGCCGGAGTGATGCGCAGGCGTTCCCCGGCCACCAGCACCTCGCGCAGGGCCGAGGGCCACAGGTCTTGCTCCGAAGCGGTGCGGGCCAGCAGATCCAGGGCCACGAAGGGCAAGAAGACCCGCTCCGTCCGGGTCTCCTCGAGGATTCGGAGCAACGCCAGCGGGTCGCGCCGGTCTTCCTCCGAGACGACGACCAGCTCCCCGCCCGACGTCAGCGTGGCGAAGATCTCCTGGAAGGAAACGTCGAAGGACAGCGCCGCGAACTGCAGGGTGCGGGGCGCGCCAGGGCTCTCCCGGCGTTGCCAGGCCAGGAGGTTGGCCAGGGCGCGGTGGGTCATCTCGATGCCCTTCGGTTTCCCGGTGGATCCCGAGGTGTAGACGCAGAAAGCCGTCGCGGTGGCCCGGTGGACGACCAGGAGCTCGACGCCGGCGTCCTCGAGGAAGAGCTGGATCCGATCCCTGGGCAGGTCGGGATCGATCGGCAGGTAGGCAGCCCCGGACTTGAGGACGGCGACGAGCGTGGTCAAGAAGTCGAGGGAACGCTCGACGCACACGCCCACCTGTCCCCCCGGGCGCAGACCCCGGGCCCGCAAGTGGTGGGCCAGCCGCCTCGCTCGCGCTTCGAGATCGCCGTAGGTCCAGGTGACCTCTCCCATGCGTACCGCGCTGAGCTGGGGACTTTCGCAGGCCACGCGTTCCAGCTCATGCACCGGCGGACCGTCTCCTCCCCCCTCGCGCGGCGCGTTCCACTCGCGCAGGAGCAGGGCACGCTCGGCGGGCCCCAGCACCGGGAGCTCGCTCAGCGCGCGATCCGGATCGAGCACGGCTCCCCCCAGGAGCGCCTTCCAGCCCTCGAAGAAGCGGCGGACCGTATCGCGCTCGAAGAGCTCGGAGCTGAAGTGCAAGAGGCCTTCGAGGCCGCCGGGAGCGACAGGCTCGCCGTGGACCGCCGCCACCCGCTCGGTCTCCGCGAGGAACAGCTCCAGATCGAAGCGCGCGACGCCGGTTCCCGGTTCGTCGTAGGACAGTTCGAGTCCGGGGAGCGAGATGCCCTCGACCGGCACGTTCTGCAGCGCGAACAGGACCTGGAAGAGCGGGTGATGACCGAGGTGGCGCTCGGGATCGAGCTCTTCCACGACCCGTTCGAAGGGCACGTCCTGGTGGGCCTGGGCCGCGAGCGCCGCTTCTCGCACCCTCCCCAGGAGCCGGCGGAACGTGAGCCCCGCCCCGTCGAGGTCGATGCGCAGGGCGAGGGTGTTGACGAAGAAGCCGATCAGCCCTTCGGCCTCGGTCGTACGACGGTTGGCCACCGGGGTCCCGATGCAGAGGTCCTTGCGGCCCGACCAGCGGGCGAGCATGGCGGCGTAGCCCGCGAGCAGCACCATGTGGAGGGTCGCCCCCTCGGCCAGCGCCAGGGCATCGAGCTTGGCACGCAGCCCGGCGTCGAGCTCGATCTCCAGGGCGTCGCCCGTGTAGCGCGGTCGATGCGGTCGAGGATGGTCGAAGGGCAGCTCGAGGGGCTCGAGCCCTTCGAGGGCTCCGCGCCAGTGGTCGAGCTGACGCTCCATCTCCCCGGCCTCGAGCCAGCGGCGCTGCCAAGCGGCCCAATCCGCGTACTGGACCTCGAGCTGCTCCCAGTCCGGCTCGTGCCCGGAGACCAGGGCCCGGTAGGCGCGCGCCAGCTCCCGCACCAGGACGACGAGCGACCAACCGTCGGCACAGATGTGGTGCACGGTGACGAGCAGCACGTGCCGCCGGCTCCCGTGTCGATAGAGCGTGGCCCGCAGGAGCGGCCCCTGGGCGAGGTCGAACGGTTGGCACGCTTCGGCCCGCAGCAAGCGCTCCGAATCCGGGGCACGCCGCGCCTCCGAAAGCCCCGACAGATCGACCTGCGTGAGCTCGAACGGCCGCGCGGGGAGGACCACCTGCTCGGGGCCGCCCTCGCCCTCGCGGAAGACCGTGCGCAAGGCTTCATGGCGACGCACGAGTGCCGTCAGGGCACGCTCCAGCGCCTGCGGCTCGAGCGCGCCGTCGAAGGTGATCGCCGTCGGCAGGTTGTAGGCCGCGCTCTCCGGTTCGAGCCGGTCGAGGAACCAGAGCCGTGCTTGCGCGTAGGAGGGGCGGACCCTCTCCTCTGGTTCCGCGGGTCGCACGGGGGGAGGAGCGGGCCGCCGATCGAGCTCTTCCAGGCCCCGGGCCAGGTCGCGCACGCCCGGATTCTCGAAGACCTCGCGCACCGCGATCTCCACCCCCTGCATCTCCCTCAGGCGCGAGACCACCTGAACGGCCAGGAGCGAGTGACCGCCGAGCGAGAAGAAGTCGTCCAGCCGGCCAACGCGATCCAGCGCGAGGACGCCGGCGAAGGCGGCCGCCACGGCTCGCTCCGCCTCGGTGACAGGTTCTTCGTAGGCCGGAGCAGCGCTCCACGCGGGGGCAGGTAGGCGCTTGCGGTCCAGCTTGCCCTGGGGCGTGAGCGGCAGCGCAGCGAGAACCTCGAAGGCCGCCGGCAACCAGGCTTCCGGCAAGCGACGGCGCAGGGCCCGTCGCGCCGCTTCCGGATCGAACTCCGTTCCATCCGCGACTTCCACGTAGGCCGCCAGTCGGTCGATGCCACCCTCGCGGCGCAGGACGACCGCGCAGGCCCGCACCTCCTCCCGCGCCAGGAGCGCGGCCTCGATCTCCGCGGGCTCGACCCGTTGGCCGCGCAGCTTGATCTGGTGATCCGCACGACCGTGAAAGTCGATCCTGCCGTCCGACAGCCAGCGGGCGCGGTCCCCCGTGCGATACAGACGTGAGCCCGGAGCCCCGAAGGGATCCGGCACGAAACGCTCCGCCGTGCGGGCCGGATCGCCGGCGTATCCGCGCGCCACGCCGCTGCCGCCGAGAAACAGCTCGCCGGTCACGCCCGGCGGGCAAGGCTCCAGGTTGGCGTCCAGCACCATCGCCGTGGCGTGGGACAGAGGTCGCCCGATGGAGGGGCGAGCTCCCCCCTCCTCGTGACTCTCTCCGACGGTGGAGTCGATCGTCGCTTCGGTCACGCCGTAGGAGTTGAAGAAGCGTGCCCCGACGCCGGCCACCGCACGGAACAGGGGCAGCTCGGCGAGACTCCACGAGTCGGACCCCACGGCCACGGTCCCCAGGGACTCGAGGCGCCTCTCCTCCCTTTGGGCCCAGGCCCCCAATCCGCGCAGAACGGCGGGGACGAACTCGGCGAAATGCACCTGTTCGCGCTCGGCCAGCTCGAACAGGCGGCCGGGGTCGAGCAGGAGCTCACGGCTCGCGAAGACCAGCGTGCCACCCGAGCCCAGGGCGCGCAGCACGTCGCCGGTACAGACGTCGAAGGCCGCGCTGGCCATCTGCAGGTGGTTCCGGGACGGGCCCAGCTCGTAGGCCTTCTCCCACGCCTCGAAGACCGCGTCCACGGCGGCATGGGGAACGAGCACTCCCTTGGGTCGACCGGTGGTTCCCGAGGTGTAGAGGACGTAGGCCAGGGAATCCGGACGGGGCAGAGCACCCTCCGCAGCTTCCACCTTCGGCAGCTCCATGTCCGGGCGCAGCGCGATTCGGCCTTCGGCCAGATCCTGGTGGTCTTCCCCCACCAGCACGACGCGCACGCCCGCATCCGCCAGGACGCCCCGGATGCGCTCGCGCGGGTGGTCGACGTCGCAGGGCACGAACGCTCCCCCCGCCTTCCAGACCGCCAGCATCGCCACGCACAGCTCCGGGGATCGCGGCAGGCAGAGCCCCACGGGGACTTCCGGGCCGACCCCTCTGCGACGGAGCTCGGCCGCCAGACGGGTGGACCTCTCGTCCAGCTCGCCGTAGCTCGAGCGCACGCCGTCCCCCACGGCGGCCGTACGCTGCGGATGAGCCCGAGCCGCACGTGCGAAGTGCTCCAACCAGGGCCGTCGCGCCGTACGCAGTTGCCCGAGACCGCTCCACTGCAGGACCGCACGCTCGCGCTCTTCCCCGCGGTGCAGGGCGACCTGCCTCAGGTTGACCGCAGGGTCGTGGACGACGACCTCGAGCAGGCGCAGGAAGTGCTCCCAGAGACGAGCGATGGTGGCCTCGTCGAAGAGCTCGGTGCTGTACTCGATGGCGCCGACGATGGCGGCACCCTCTTCCCCGGCGGCCAGGACGCGGGAGGCGGATGGCTCGAGCGAGACGGACAGGTCGAAGGTGGAGGTTCCCGTAGGAGCCTCGAAGGGCCTCAGGAAAAGCTCGCCGAGCTCCAGAGGATCCACCGGTGCGTTCTGGAGAATGAACATCGCCTGGAAGAGCGGGGTCCGGGAGAGGTCCCGGTCCGGTTCGAGCTCCTCCACCACGCGCTCGAAGGGAACGTCCTGGTGAGCGTAGGCCCCGAGGCACGCCTCGCGCATGCGGCCGAGCAGGTCGCGGAAGGTGAGCGCCCTGCCCCCGAGCCGCGCCCGCAGCACGAGGGTGTTCACGAACAATCCGATCAAGGGCTCCGCTTCTTCACGGGTCCGATTCGCCACGGGCGTTCCGATCCCGAAGTCCTCCTGCCCCGACCCCTTGCCCAGCACGACGGCAAAAGCCGAGACGAGCGTCATGAAGAGGGTCGTGCCCTCTTCGCGGGACAACCGTTCGAGTTCCCGGGCCAGGGTCCCTCCGATGCGCACGTCGAGGGAAGCCCCGCGGTACTGGGGCCGCGCGGGGCGAGGTCGGTCCGCCGGCAGGTCGAGCGGCTCGAGTCCATCGAGCTCCT
>JAUIEE010000562.1 GCA_030428965.1 bacterium
GCAGATGATTGCGCAGCTCGGCCGGGGAGGGCTGCGCGAGGGCCTCGAGGCGAGAGAAGAACCAGGTCTCCTTGGACTCCAGCGCGCGCAGGGTGGTCGGGCCGATCGCCAGGGCGGCTTCGGCGGTGACCTCTCCCCGGGCGGCTCGGCGGCTGTAGGCTTCGACGGCTGAAGGGCTGGCGAAGAAGGCCACACGTGCGGGCGGTAGGGGGCCCGCGTCGGCTCGCTCGAGGGTCTCGTAGACCACCGGCTGGCAAACCTGGGCGCCGAAACCGTGCAGCAGTCGGCCGAGGTCGTCGGAGACCGAGCCGCGGGGCCACAGCACCAGGGTGGGCAGGGTGATGCGCTGGAAGAGCTCCATGGCCAGCGCGCCCGCGTTGCGCACGCCCTCGATCTCGACCCGGAAGCCGGCCTCGCGCAGGCTCGCGGCGCAGCGATGGCCGAGGGTCGCGCAGGGCACGCCGCGCAACAGATCCCGCTCGGCCAGGAGGGCGGGCAACGCGTTCTGGCTGGTCACGCACAGCCAGTCGGGGGGGCGGTCGAGCTCCAGCGAAAAGCGCACCCGCCGCGGGTGGATCTCGAGCAGGGGAAACTCGATCGCCTGCCAGCCTGCGGAGCGGGCGGCGTCGCCGTAGCGCTCCAGCCCGGAGACCGGACCGGTCAGCAGGAGGCTCGGCTTCATGCGCGCGCCGCCTGGATCCAGGTGTCGGCTCCACGCTCACCGAGGTCGCGGGCGAGGACCTTTCCCAGGCTGACGGCCTGATCCCGCGGGCCGGTGATCTCTCCGGCAACCTCTTCGCTGCCGTCGGCGGCCAGGACCCGCGCCCGGATGTGCACCGTGCTCTCGACGGCCCGCGCGTGGATTCCCACGGGAACGTTGCAGCCGCCCCGCAACTCCTTGAGCACGGCGCGTTCCGCCAGGCTCTCGTGGTAGGCCTCGAGGTCGCTCAGGCTCTGCAGGCGGCGCCGGTTCGTCTCGTCCTCGCGCCGGAGGGTGAGGCCGATCGTGCCCTGGCCCGCCGCAGGTAGAAAGCGCTCCAGATCGAGCACTTCGGTGATGCGCCGCTGAAAGCCGAGCCGCACCAGGCCTGCTCGGGCCAGGATCAAGGCGTCGGCTTCCTTGCGGTCGAGCTTGTCGAGCCGGGTCTCGACGTTGCCCCGCATGCTCTGCACGACGAAGTCGGGGCGCAGGGCGAGGAGCATGGCCCTGCGTCGCAGGCTGTCGGTGGCGACCCGCGTGCCCGGAGGCGCGTTCTCGAGCGACGTTCCCTCCCGGTGGACCCAAGCGTCTTCCACGGGACCGCGTTGCAGGACGCCACCCAGCTCGATTCCCTCCTGCAACGTGGTGGTCATGTCCTTCAGGCTGTGGACTCCGATGTCGGCTCGACCCTCCAGCAGGGCCCGATCCACTTCGACCGTGAAGATTCCGATCCTGCCGAACCGTGCGAGCTCGGTGGTTCGATCCCGATCGCCGGAGGAGCTCACGAGCACGAGCTCGACCTCGACCCCGGGCAGCACACCCTGGAGCAGCGTCCGGGTCTGCTCCGCCTGCCAGCGGGCCAAGGGGCTCTTGCGTGTGGCGAGTCGTAGGGTCAAAGGTTCTCGAGGAAACGTTGGTAGGCCTGATCGAGGAACTCGGGGGCGACGGTTTCCCGAGCGTTCCCCTTGAGCTCATCGTAGGCGGCGTCGAGCAGGTGTCGCGTCAGGCGGTGGGCGAGCTTCATCATCTCGCCGGAGGCGTGGTCCCCCGCGCAAGCGTCGAGCTCTTCCTCGCGGATGTCTTCGAAACGCTCCTGGAGGCGCTTGATCTTGGGCGTGAAGGTCGCGTACTCGCGCAGGCCGAGGAACTTGTGCACCTCCGCCAGCAAGATCGGCACCGCCTCGGCGGAGGCGCGTTCGCGTTCTTCGCGGTTCTCGTCCACGATCCCGGCCAGGTCGTCCAGGTCGTAGAGCAGGACGTCGCCCCGCCGGGCAAGGTCAGGATCGACCCCGCGCGGCAGGGAGAGGTCGACCAGGAGCAGCGGGCGGTCCTTGCGACCTCTCTTCTTCAAGGCTTCCTGGTTGATCAGGCCGGGCGAGTTCTCGACGCAGACGATCAGGAAGTCCGTCTCCGCCAAGGTCGTGTCGAGCTCCGAGAGACCGTAGCCCCGGCCACCCAGCTCCTCGGCAGCCTCCCGGGCCCGTTCGGGGGTTCGGTTGACGAAGTTCAGCCGTCCGATGCCCAGCTCCCGCAGGTGGCGCGCCGCCAGCCGGCCCGTCTCGCCGGCACCGACCACGGTGGCGGTCACTCCCTGGAAGCGTCCGAAGACGCGCGAAGCGACGACCGCTCGCGCCTGATCTCCCCGCTCGGTTGCGGGCGTGACGGGCGGGTGCCTACCCTGTGCCGCCATGAACGACGCTATGCAGGATGCGGTCGAGGCGCTGCTCGACGAAGTCGGGATCGAGACGCAGCCCCATCCCCTCTTCGATTCGACCAGCCTCCGGGGGCAGGTCGCGTTCG
>JAUIEE010000085.1 GCA_030428965.1 bacterium
CCAAGGCGCGAACGATCAACAAGTATCTGGGGAAGGATTACGTCGTGAAGGCCTCGATGGGGCACATCCGCGACCTTCCCAAGGGCAAGTTCGGGATCGACCTCGACAACGGATTCGAGCCCGAATACACGACGATCCGCGGCAAGGGCAAGGTCATCTCGGAGCTCAAGCGCCTGGCCAAGGGAGCTGCCGCCGTCTACCTGGCGCCCGACCTCGACCGTGAGGGGGAGGCCATCGCCTGGCACCTTTCCGAGTCCCTCGAGGTTCCCGAGGATCGCGTCTACCGCGTCGTGTTCAACGAGATCACGAAGAAGGCCATTCTCGAGGCCTTCGAAGAGCCCGGACGCGTCGACTTCGACAAGGTGCACGCCCAGCAGGCCCGTCGGGTGCTCGACCGCATCATGGGCTATCGCCTGAGCCCTCTCCTGTGGAAGAAGATCGCCAAGGGGCTCTCCGCCGGCCGCGTGCAGTCGGTGGCCGTGCGTCTGATCGTCGAGCGTGAGAAGGAGATCCGCGCCTTCGAGAGCGAGGAGTACTGGCGCGTCACCGCCCAGTTCGAGATCGACGGCAAGGCCTTCCACGCCGATCTCAGGCGCCTGGGCGACAAGCGCATCGAGAAGAACCTGGATGCCGAGACCGCCAAGAAGCTGGTGGAGCGCATCGGCCAGGACGAGCTCTACCTGGCGGAGATCGAGGAGAAGCCGAAGACCCGGCGCCCCACTCCGCCCTTCACGACCAGCCAGCTGCAGCAGAAGGCCTCGACCATGCTGCGCTTCAGCGCCAAGAAGACCATGATGGTGGCGCAGCAGCTGTACGAAGGCGTCGAGATCCCCGGAGAGGGTTCGGTGGGCTTGATCACCTACATGAGAACGGACTCGACCCGGGTCAGCGATGGCGCGATCCAGGACGCCCGCCAAGTGATCGAGCAGTCCTTCGGATCCGAATACCTGCCCGACAAGCCCAACGCCTACAAGACCAAGTCGAAGTCGGCCCAGGAGGCGCACGAGGCCATCCGACCCACGGCGCGCAAGCCCTCCGACCTCGAGAAGATCCTCAACAAGGATCAGTTCCGCCTGTACCAGCTGATCTGGAACAAGTTCGTGGCGAGCCAGATGAAGCCGGCGCGCTCCGCGGTCACGACCGCCGTGTTCCAGCACCCCCACTCGGACGACGGTACCCCGATCGCGCGCTTCGTGGCCCAGGGCGAGGTGTCCCTGTTCGATGGACACCTGCGCGTGTTCACCACGGATCGCACGGACAAGGACAAGGACGACCAGTCCCTCCCGACGGGGCTGAAGCAGGGAGACACCTACAAGCCCGGCTCCCTCGAGGGTAGCCAGCACTTCACCCAGCCTCCCCCGCGATTCACGGAGGCCACCCTGGTCAAGGAGCTGGAGAAGAAAGGCATCGGGCGTCCTTCCACCTACGCCACGATCATCTCCACCATCCAGGATCGCGGCTACGTGACCTCCGAGGCGCGTCGCTTCACGGCGACCGAGCTCGGAGAGATCGTGACCGATCAGCTGGTGGCCCACTTCGGGGATCTGATCAACACCGATTTCACCGCGCTCATGGAGAGCGACCTGGACTCGGTCGAGAGCGGCAAGCAGCGCTGGAAGGACGTGGTCGGCAAGTTCCACGACCTCTTCGCGCGCGATCTCGAGAAAGCCGAGACCGGGATGAAGAGCCTGAAGGCCAATCCCGAGCTTTCCGACCGCAAGTGCGACAAGTGCGGCTCGCCCATGGCGATCCTGTACAACAAGCGGGGCAAGTTCCTGGGCTGCTCGAAGTATCCCGACTGCAAGAACACGATGCCGGTCGACGGCCCCCGGGAGAAGCCGGAGGTCATCGAGACCGACTACAAGTGCCCCAAGTGCGAGAAGCCGATGGTCATCCGCACGGGCAAGCGTGGACGTTTCCTGGCCTGCACCGGCTTTCCCAAGTGCAAGAGCACCGCGTCGGTGGACGACGAGGGCAAGATCATCGAGCCGAAGAAGACCGGCATCGACTGCGACAAGTGCGGCAGTGAGATGGTCATCAAGGGGTCCCGTCGTGGACCTTTCCTGGCCTGCTCCGCCTTTCCCAAGTGCCGCAACGCCAAGCCGCTGCCCGAGGAGCTCAGGGAGGCTCCCAAGGAGACCGACGAGAAGTGCGACCAGTGCGGCAAGGTGATGGTCATCAAGCGCAGCCGCTGGGGTAAGGAGTTTCTCGCCTGCTCGGGGTACCCCGAATGCAAGAACGCGCGCGATCTCTCTCCCAAGGAAGCCGAGGAAGAGAGCGCTCAGACCTAGGGATCGGGTGCTGAGGGAGCCGGGCCCCCCAAGGGCCCGAGGCCCGGTTTGGATCGAGAATCGCGCTTCTTGGCCTCCTGAGGGGGGATTGAGGCAGGCCGTACCTCGACGGAGGGGCGCCATTGCCCTAAACTGGCGCCCCGATTTGCGGGACGCTGAGCCTTTCGAGCCACCCTCGAAGCCGTCCCGCTGCACAACGGAAGCGGGGTTCTCCCGCGATCCGCACAGGCCAGGAGTGAGGCAAGGCGCGCATGGAGATCTCTGAGATTCAGGTCGACGGTTACGAGCGAGTGGCCCGTTGCCGCGACACCGAGAGCGGTCTTCATGCTCTGATCGCGGTTCACGACACCACCCTCGGGCCCTCCCTGGGCGGCATGCGCATGCTGCCTTACGTGTCGGAGGACGAGGCGCTGTTCGACGTGCTGCGACTCTCGAAGGGCATGACCTACAAGTCCGCCGTGGCCGAGACCGGTCTCGGTGGGGGCAAGTCGGTCATCATCGGTGACCCCCGTGAGCTGAAGTCGCCGGAGCTGTTCCGGGCCATGGGGTCCTTCGTGAACGCCTTCGAAGGTCAGTACATCACGGCCGAGGACATGAACATCGGGATCCCCGATCTCGAGCTCGTGAGTCAGACGACCGAGTACGTCGTCGGCCTCTCCCGGGAGTCCGGCAGCTCGGGCAACCCCAGCCCCTACACGGCCTACGGTTGCATGCAGGGCATGCGCGCCGTGCTGGAGGAGCTCTACGGCGAAGTCGACTTCAACGGCAAGCGAATCCTGATTCAGGGCATCGGCGCCGTCGGCGGGAACCTGGCCGTGCGCCTCAAGGAAGCGGGCGCCACGGTTCTCATCTGTGACATCAACGATCAGCGTCTCGCCGAGCTGCGCGACGAGCACGGCTTCGAGATCGTCCAGCACGACGGCCACGAAACGACCGAGTGCGACATCTACGCCCCCTGCGCGCGTGGGGCGGGCATCAACGACGACACGATTCCGCGCCTGCGCTGCAAGGCCGTTGCGGGCTGCGCGAACAACCAGCTGCTCGAGCCGCGACACGCGGACGATCTCAAGGCCAGGGGCATCCTGTATGCTCCGGACTACGTGATCAACGCCGGCGGCATCATCAACGTGTCCGTCGAGCTCTTGCCCGGTGGCTACAGCGAGGAGGCGGCCATCGCGCGGATCGACCGCATCGACGACAACCTGCGCAAGGTGTTCGAGATCTCGCGCAACAAGAACATGAGCACGCGCTCCGCGGCCGCCTACCTGGCCGAGGAGCGGCTCAAGCAGGGCCGATGAAGAGCTGCGCCCGCTCGGGCGGGCGCACCTGTCAGTCCTTGCGCAGGAAATCGACCAGGTCGGCTTCCAGTTCCGCCAGGCCGTAGTCCATCACCGTCAGGCAGCGGTAGGTGATCCGCTCGAGGGCCTCGGGGGTGTTGGGGTTCAGGTTCCTCGGCGGGGGGTAGCTCAGGAAGTAGGAGAGCGAGAGCCGCTCGACCTCTCCGCCTCGCTCGCGGCCTGCGTATTGCCACGGCGTCTCGTCGAAGGGCAGCGTGCCCGTCAGGATCTCGTACAGCATCACCCCGATGCCCATCACGTCGGCTTTGGGCGTGCGCAGGAGCAGCGGGTTGTAGTGGGGCGTGGTCGAGATCAGGTTGCCGCGGCTGTTGCGATGGGCCGGGTCGATCAGCACGACGCTGCCCGAGGGCTTGACCAGGATGTTCTCCGGCTTCAGGTCGCCGTGGTAGTGGATCACGTCTTCCTCGCCGAGCTTCTGCAGGGCGCGCACGATGGCGAGGAACCAGTTCAGGCGGATACCTTCCAGGGCACGGATCTTCTCGCGCAGGGTCTTGCCGCGCACGTAGTCCATGACGATGACCGGCCGACCCTCGACGTCGAGCACGTCGCGAACGCGCACCATGTTCTGATGGCGCACGCCCTCGAGCAGATTCCCCTCGGCCTGGATCAGCGCATCGATCTCGTGCATGTCGAGGAAGTCGATCCGCACGCCATCGGGCCGAAAGAAGATCGCTTCTCCCGGAGTCTCGTCCGGGCTGATCCACTCTTGCGAGCGCTCGTCGGTGATCTCGACGAAACGCGTCACGTACCGTCCACCGCCGGCTACGTCGCCGACCTTGAGCGCAACCTTCCGACCCTGGGGGTCTTCGGCCAAGAAGACGTACGCGAATCCACCGCGTCCCAGGAAACGCTGGACTCGATACGGGCCGATGTGCTCGCCCACCTGAAGTTTGATCATGGGGAATCTCGCTTGACTGCCCCCCAGGAGTAGGGGATCGGGGAACGCTGGGTTCTTTCGATCAATCCCTGCCCGTGGCTGGAGCGAATCGAGGTGTACTAGGGGGATTTGGCGGAAACGCCCCGGACTGGGAGGTTCAAGAGCTGGGTTCGACGGGTCTTTTCCTCGCTCGCCGAAGCCTCGATGGCGGCTCTCGCCCCGTCCTCGGCGATCGTGGAGAGGGCGGTTTCTTCGAGGCGGGCTTCCTCACGAGCCCCGAGGATCCGGCGGGCTCCTTGGAGGAGTGTTCCGGTTCCGACCCAGGCTGGTTCCTTGTGGTGAGGGAGATAGCGATAGGCGCGCCCGAGGCGATCGATCAGGCCGACGTCCTGTTTCCAGCGGTTGCGCACCACGAAAAGTTCGCCTTCCCGGTCTTCCCGTCCGGAGAAGCAGATGATCTCCCCATAGAACTCGCCCTGATCCTGCACCCTCCAGGCCCGCACGGGCTCCCCCGTGTGGACCTGGGGCTGGGCTGCCGGCATGGGATGGCGCCGCTCGACCGAGAGGCAGCCGGCCGAGGCCAGGCCCAGGCAGGTCCAGGTGACAAGCTCAGGTATCCTCACGCCCCTCTCCTCGGATGGATCGATGGGAAACTTGTGCCGGGTCGGGGCTCTGTTCCCTCCAGGAGCCGGATTTGTGCTTCCCGAGGGGGCCGGGTCCTGGGACTGGCAAGCTCCCGGCCTCGATCGATGGGAATCTGGCCGCTCTGGATTAGGATCCAGGCCATGGACCCCCACGCATTGGATTGCTGGCGTCGAGCCGGCCAGATCGTCAAGGAGTGCCGTGAATGGGCCGTGGCCCACATCCGGCCCGGCGTCGAGGTGCGGTACATCCTCGAGACCGTCGAGGAGATGATCCGGGAGCGAGAGGCCCAGCCCGGGTTTCCGGCCCAGTCCAGCCGCAACTGCGTGGCGGCCCACTATTGCTCAGGGCCTGCCGACACCCTCCGGTACGAGGAGGGAGACTGCGTCAAGGTCGACCTGGGTGTGGCCGTGGACGGGTACGTCGCCGACTCGGCCGCCACGGTCGATCTCTCCACGGACGGTTCCTGGGCGCCCTTGGTTCAGGCCTCCGCGGACGCCCTCGGAGCCGCCATCGCCACGGTCGGTCCCGGCGTGGAGGTCGGCGACATCGGCGCCGTCATCGAGCGCACGATCATGGCCGCGGGCTTCGAGCCGGTACGCAACCTGACCGGCCACGGCCTCGGACGCTGGAAGGTGCACACCGCACCGCAGATTCCCAACTACGCCGACCGCGGCGGCGGGCGCCTCGAGGAAGGCATGGTGATCGCCATCGAGCCCTTCGCCTGCAACGGGCGCGGCTTCATTCGCGAGCGCGGCAAGGCCGAGGTCTTCATGATGGTGCGCCCTCCGCGCAAGGCGAAGGGGCTCGACCGCGAGGTCCTCAAGGAGATCGAATCCTGGCGAGGCCTCCCCATCGCGCGGCGCTACTTCAATCACCTCGATCGGGAAGCGGTCGAGGACACCCTGTCGAAGCTGGCACGCCAGGGCTCCCTCGTACGCTACCCTCCCCTCGTGGAAGAGGAGGGGGTGATGGTTGCCCAGACCGAGCACACGATGTTCATCGGCCCCGATGGGGTGGAAGTCCTGACCGCCTAGGTCGAGCGCCTCTCCTGGCCCTGTGAAGCTAGCCCTGGTCACCACTCCACCGTCGGTGCGTTCGGGTATCGGGGACTACACCCGGCACCTGCTTCCTTATCTAAGGGAACACGCCGACATCGAGATCTACGTCGAGGACGGGCTCGAAGACCCCCTGTGGGACCAGGAGCGGCCCCACCTCGCCCGCGATCTCGACCCCCGGCGCTACGACCAGGTGCTCTACCAGCTCGGCAACGAGCGGACCCATGCCTTCATGGCCCGCATGATCCGGGCCGTGGGCGGAACCGTGATGCAGCACGACTGGGTGCTGTTCGACCTCGCCCTGGCCACCTACCCGGCCCTGGTGCGGGGAGACGCGAAGGGGCACTTCCTGGCGCTGCGCGAGGGCGGGCTCGAGCAGGCACGGCGTTATCGGCGCAACTGGAGCGATCGTCGCGCCCAGCGCATGACGCCCGTGACCGACGCGGTCCAGGCGGACCTGAAGGGCACCTTGCTGACCGGCTGGCACGGGGCCGAGCCGAAGGGGCGCTGGACGACGGACCAGGCCACCCTGCGCCTGCCGGCGAGCGGCGTGACCGAGGTCGCCTTCGACCTGATCGTGGAGCGCGGTCGCCAGGTGCGCGTCCTGGAAGGTGGAGAGGCGCTCGGCGACGCGCGCGGAGATGAGCTCAGGGTGCGTCCCCGGAGCGCGGACATGCCGCTGTTGACCCTCGAGACCCGGGGCATCCGCGTCACCCGTGAGCAGCGCAGCCACGGAGACTCCCGCCGTCTTGGGGCTTTCGTGCGCGGGATCCGCTGGAAAGACCAGGAGGGCTCCCATCGGGTGGACCTGTCCCAGGAAGCCGCTCTGCCCATCGTTCCGGTCAACCTCTCCCGCGACCGCTTCGAGCTGCCCCTGAACCGCTCGGTCGTGCGCTTCGCGGACGCGTTCATCGTCCACAGTCGCTACGTCAAGGAGCGCATCCTGCGCGAACGGGGTGCCCGCACGGACATCGGGATCCTGCACCATGGATCCGAGACGCGCTGGCGCGACGAACCTCGGGCCCAGACGCGCCGACGTCTGGGGCTCTCCCCCGCGTGGGAGGATTCCTTCGTGGTCACGAGCTTCGGAGGCGTGCAGGCCCACAAGCGCATCGACAAGGCGCTGGCTGCCCTGGCCCTGGCGCGCCGGGAAAGGCCGAACATTCGTCTGATCCTGGCCGGCTCCATCGACAAGTCGGACTTCGATCCCCACGAGCGCGTGCGCTCCCTCGGGCTTCAGGATGCCGTGCACTTCACGGGCTTCGTGCCGGAGGAAGAGGGCTGGGACTGGCTGCATGCCGGCGACTTCTCGTTGAACCTGCGGGGACCGAGCTCGGGAGGCACCTCCGGCGGCATCTTCCAGGCCTTCTCCCTGGCCCGCCCGGTCATCGCCAGCGATGGCTACGAGCAGGCCGAGCTGCCCGACTCCTGCGTGATCAAGATCCCCCTGGGCGAGGGAGAGGTGGAGGCCCTGGCGCAGGTCCTGGTCGAGCTGTGCGACGACCCGGACCGACGTGGACTCCTGGAAGAGGCCACGAAGAAGTTCGTCCGCGAGGAGTGTCACTGGCCCGTGGTGGCCAGGCAGTACTTCGAGTACCTGTCCGATTTCCCCAAGCCGCTCGTCACCCGTCGCAAGCTCGTGCGGATGAAGCTCGGCTTCCCCCGGGACCCCTGACCCTTGGGCGTCACCCTCCTGTTCTTCGTGGGCTACCTCGTGCTCACGATTGCCGTGGGCCTTTGGGCCGCTTCCCGCGGCAAGAACACCGAGGAGGACTACTTCCTGGCCGGGCGCCGCCTCTCGGCCCTTTCCATGTCCCTGTCGGCGGTCAGCTCGGGACGTTCGGCCTGGCTCGTCGTGGGAGCGAGTGCGGCTGCCTGGAGTACGGGGCTCTCCGCCGTTTGGCTGTTTCCTGGCTACATCCTGGCCGAAGCGATCCTGTTCGTGAGCGTCGGGCCCCGCCTGCGACAGAGGAGCGTCGAGCTCGAGGCCATCACGGTCCCCGAGGTGATCGAGAAGCTCGGGCGCGGCTCCCGATCGGACCGCCGACTCCCCTTGCGCTCGATCTCCGGTGCGATCTCCTGCTTGTTCCTCGTCACCTACGTCAGCGCCCAGCTGGGGGCCGGCGCGAAGACCCTGGGGGGCGTGTTCGAGATCGACGGCTCGACCTGGGGGTTGTTCATCGTGGCTCTGGTGGTCCTGGTGTACACCCTGGTCGGTGGCTACCGGGCCGTCGTGGTCACCGACGTGCTCCAAGCCGTCTTCATGTTGATGGGGATGGTGCTCTTGCCGCTTCTGGGCTTGCACTCGATCGGTGGCCTCGGGGCCCTGATGTTTCGCCTCGAGGAGATCGATCCCGGGTTGACCCTCTTGGCGGGGGGAGGCCTTGCCAGCCTGGGAGGCCTGGCCATCGGACTTGGATCGTTCGGCAACCCCCACATTCTCGTACGCCACATGTCCCTCGAGGACCCGGGCCAGGCTCGGGTGGCGATGATCACCGGTACTTTTTGGAACGTGGTCATGGCGGGCGGTGCTCTCCTGATGGGACTCGTGGGACGCGCGCTGTATCCCACGACCGCCGAACTGGCCGGGGAGGGACGCGAATACCTCTTCGCGACGCTGACCCAAGACATGACCGCGCGCTATCTGTTGCCCGGTTTCGCCGGTTTCTTTCTGGCGACTCTCTTCGCCGCGGTCATGTCGACCTGCGACAGCCAGCTGCTCGTGATCGCCTCCAGCGTCGTGCGCGACTTCAGAAGGTCCGCCAGCGGGCATCGAAGCGGGATCCTGCTCAGCCGCCTGGCGGTCTTCGTCACCCTGGCCGTGGCCGTGGCCCTCAGCTACGGCGACATTCCCCTCGTCAACAACCTGGTGCTCCTCTCCTGGGCCGCCCTGGGGGCTGCTTTCGGACCTGCCCTGCTTCTGGGACTCTTCGATTCCCGGGTGAACGAACGGGGCCTCTTGGCGGGCATCGTCGTGGGGGGGCTCTCGGTCGTCCTCCTCTGGTGGTTCCTGGCACGACCGGCGGGGAGGGCCATCACCTGGGAGCTGATCCCTTCCTACCTCCTCTCCGCGTCGGCCACCTGGGCCCTGCGGGATCCCCTCCCCCCGGCGAGCTGAGCCGCCCCGGAGCCCCCAAACCGAAAGCGCCCCCTCCCCGGCAAGGGGGAGAGGGCGCCGCGAGGCCCGCAAAGGGCTAGTGCAGCATGCTACGCCGCATCCTGCTCGGTTGCCCCGTAGGGGCTGTAGCTGCGGATCACCACGCTGTCGGGCAGCGGGAAGTCGTAGTGCCAGAACTCGCTGGCCAGGGGCTGGAAGCCCTCGCAGCGCAGAGCGTCCTCGACGATGGCGCGGTGCTTGAGAACGTCGATGGGAAGGTCCATGTAGTCGCGGCGGGCCTCCTTGCCGAACTGGTCGAAGCCGGTGGGCTTGGCCAGCTCGCGGCCCCAGCGGTCCACGACCCAGCAGTCGACGGCCGTCCCCTTGCAGTGGTTCGAGGAGTCCCCGTCGGGATCCGCCACGAATTCGGGGTTCGGGAAGGCCTTCCACATCTCTTGCTGGACCCAGGTGGGACGGAAGGCGTCGTAGACCTTGAGGCCCAGGTCCAGCTTCTCCAGACGCCGACGGGCAGCGGAGAGGGCATCGGCGACCTCGGCCAGGAGGAAGGCGCGGTCGTCCGGGTAGAGCACGCGCCCGAGGAAGTTGTCCTCGGTGGCGTACTTCATGTCGAGGACCAGCTTCGGATCGTGCTCGGCCAGGTGCCACTCCTGGATCTGGGTCATGCGCTCGATCAAGGGCGGCAGGAGCTCGGCGTCCACCAGGCTCTGGATCCGGATGCCTTGCTTCAGGATTCGCTTGGCCTCCTCGGCGGCGAGGCGCACCTCGGTGAAGGGAGCTCGGTCGGCCGGAAGGGCGCCGTTCAAAAGGGCTTTCGTAATGGGTTTCATGTTGCTGTGTGGCTCGGTGACGTTGGCCTCGCTAGCAGGATTATGCCTCGAACACCTTGAATGAAGGCGTTCATTCTGAGAAAAGTATCGCGCTGCAGGCTCGTGAGGATGTATCGACTGAATGATGGCGATTATTCTCTGAATGTGGATCCTATCGGGTCTCGCCATTCTTGGAATGGTGGCGACCCGCAGTTCCGCTTATCCTGACAAGGGTCACGACCCTCGAGGTTCTTCTTCCCGAAAGGCCGCCTCCATGGACATTGCCGAAGTCAAACGCACCGTTTCCCAGGCGATCGAGCAGGATCCCAGGTCCTTCGCCAAGGACCGGAACTCCCCCGGGGTGACCGCCGCGGTCCTGGATCGGATCAAGAGCTGGGCGGAGGATCCCGGGGAGGGCCCCTTCGAGTTCAACCGGGAGGCCCGCCAGAACTACCGCAAGCTGGCCCGCCCGTTCGTGCGGGTCGCCATGCGTACGGGCTTGCACTCGCGGGCCCTCTTGGAGGCGAGCGGGCTGTGGGCCGCCATTCCCGACGATCTGCGTCCGAGCGTCGAGGAAGCGGTGCTGGAAGAGGAGGGGCGCGTGCCCAAGGCCCCGGTCACGATCAACCTGGGCATCGTCGAGTGGAACGGCCTGACACCCCTCTACGAGGAGGTCGGGGAGCGCATCGCCCGCTGCGTGTCACCGGAGGCCGAGTTCGTCACCCTCCAGGCCAGCCGCAGCCTGGCCGAGTTCTGGGGGACCCACGGCTTCAACATGGTGGTCGGACTGTTCCACTCGGTGCGGCGGCTGGCCCAGGGATTGCAGTTCGTCCGGCTTCCCGGCTGGAAGCCGCGCATCCACGTGGTCCAGATCACGCGCTCCAGGTCCGAGCCCGCCAAGATCGAGGATCCCGCGCGCATCTTCCTCGAGAAGCAGGCGGGGCTCCCGACCCTCACCATCGACCAGGAGGCCGGCTACGAGTTCCTGGTCGGCCCGGCCGGTCTCGACAAGAAGGACGTCGACGCCTTCAAGGTCCCCGACTCCGACGACGTGGGTGCCATGGTCGGTCAGATCGTGGAGAAGATGGGGGACTTCGAGAGCGCGCTGTTCTGCGCGGACGAGCTCTGGTGTCGCAACGTCGTCGACCATCTACAGTCGAGCGATGAGCTGGCCTTCGAGGCCACCCTGGTCGAGGGCGTGGATTGGCCGGAGGAAGAGGTGGGCATCTATCTCTTCCACGACGCGGATCGCAAGGTGGTGGAGGTGGCCCTGCAGGAGATCTTCGACACGGCCACGCCCATCGTGGCCCAGCTCTACGCCCGCGCGATCCTGGCCGCCTCGAGGGACAACGACTTGACGAGGGGGCGCTACATGAAGCCCGGAGAGACCCTGTGCCCCTACTTCTTCGAGCTCTCCACGCCCTCCCTGACCGAGAGGTTCTGGAACGAGGTGTACGCCTGTCTCGAGCGCGAAGCCAAGGACAAGGTGCGCGATCTGCGCCCGAACGGCGAACGTGCCCCCGGCGCGTATCCCCTGAGCGATGGCAAGCACCAGTACATCTGGGGCAAGGGCATCTACGGGGACGAGCCGCGGGACGCACACTCGAAGCTGGTGAGCCTCGGCAGCCGTGGCGTCGCCGTGATCCCTCCCGCGCGTCCGGCGCGCTGGGGAGGACGTCCACCGTGGGACTGGAGCTACGACCCTCCCGCCAGGCTCGGCCTGGACCTCTACGTCGACCGGCAGGAAGCCAGCATCGGCCCTCCGCTTTCCACGAAGGAGGTCATGGCGCTACGAGGCGAATACGAGCGCCAGACGTCGAACTGCTATCCCACGCTGAAGATCCGAGACGCCCTGCGCGAAGAGCTCGCCAGGAGGCACTCCCTCTTGATGCCCGACCCGCAATCCCGGGGCGGCGACCGGAAGCCCTCGATGGATCACATTCTGCTCGGCAACGGGCTGATGGAGCTGCTCGCGAAGGCCTATTCCTACAACGCCCTCCTGCAGCGTTCCGTCGTCGTGCCGGCGCCCAGCTTCTGGCCGGCCTACTCCTACGCGGTGCAGCGCGGGTTGACCCTCTTGATGCCCAAGTACGAGAAGCGCCAGACGGAAGGAGAGCGCTTCACCTTCGACCTGAAGCCGGAAAGGCTGGAGGCCGCCCTCTCGACCAACCCGGGGATTTGCTACCTGAGCGTGCCCGACAATCCGCTCGGTGTCGTCCTGGACGCCGAGTACTTCCGGGGTCTCGTTCGCAACCACCCGGAGTGTCTGTTCTTCGTGGACGGAGCCTACATGGCCTACGTCGAGGAGAAGGGCTGGGGGCGCTGGTCGAACGTCTGCACCGAGCTTCTCCAGGACGGCGTGACCAACGTCGTTTGCGGCTACACCTTCTCCAAGGAATACGCCCTGGCGAATCACCGCGTCGGCTACCTCATCGGCGACCCCGAGACCCTGCGCTGCATCGAGGCCCTCGGCGGACCCTACGGCATGAGTGAGATGAGCCTCGCCATGGCCTACTTCAACCTGCGGGAGGGCGGGTACGCCGAGGCCAATGTCGCCGCGGTCAAACAGCACAAGCAGCAGTACGAGTCCCTCCTCATGAAGCTCTCGATCCCCTACTGCCACTGCGAGCACAACGCTGTCATCCTCCTGGGTGCGGAGTACCAGGGGATGTTCGAGTCCCAGAGGATCGCGGTGCGGCCCCTCACCTACGAAGCGGACATCCCCAACCCTGTGCCCGAGGGGGTGCGCATCACCATTCCGACGGACGCCGAATCCTTCCGGGTCTTGTGCGACGCGACGGAGAGGCTCGCGGGACTCCAGAACGCTTCGTAGCTTTCCAGGGCGGGCGGGACCAGCGGGGGCCGGCTGGCCGATTCCTTCGCATGCGCACTCCCTGGCGGTTGCTCCGATGAGCTCGCGTCGAGCACGTCCTTTGCGTCGCTTTCTCGGTGACCGATCGAGGCTCTTGCGGTCTGGTTCCTCGGGAGCGCTTCTGCTCCCTACGAACCAGGGAGGAACCCATGTCAGCAAGCAAGATCGTCGGAGTGCTCGTTTCGTTCGGCCCGTTCGTCTCAGCGCTTGGAGCTCAGGGCTCCTTTTCGGGGGCGGGACCCGCGGGGGCACCCTGTCGAGTCGAGTACTACATGTGGGACGTCGAGGAGACGATGGACATCCCCTTCGAGGGGCAGGATTCGGACAGCTGCCTGTTCTCCGGTGTCGGGCGGGTTTGGTTGACGGCAACCGGATCCTCGGTCCTGGGCAACGGATTGGCCTACGACACCTGCCTGGGAAGCGACATTCGAGTTCAGACCGCGGGTACCGGGAGCACGACCGTCTGCTACGAGTACATCGGAGAAGAGAGCGGTCGCGTCCTGGCCTCGAGCTGTGCGGTGATCCGCGGACTGGCGCACCTCCTGGACGACGACTGTGCCTCGGCGGCCCTGGGCTACGTCCAGCATCGTACGGGGGTCTTCGATGCGCCGGCCGAGGCCGCCCTCGAGCGATCGGCGGGCGAAACGGAATCCCAGTCCCTGGGAACCTTGGGGCTCGCCTACGCCGGCAGCAGCGTGGCGATCACTCCGGTGGTCTCGTCGGGGCTGGGAACCTACTCCGATTTCGACGTCGACATGCGTCGGGGTACCGTATGTGGGAAAACGACCCTGACGAGCACAAAGAGGAGTCGTGGATACATCGAGATCTGGGCAAACGCTACGCTGTTCACAGCGGAAGCTTGTGCCCAAATGAGTGGAGGTCTCCAGTGCTCGCTGCGCTTGACGGAGTGCCTTCACAAAGGAGAGGACTAGGAAATGCAGCGCAAGGCGACTCTTGCTGTTCTGGGTCTTTCCCTCCTTGTCGGAGGGGTCTCCTATCTCCTTCGGTCGGGTGATCGATCGAGCGAGGTTGCGGCGATCGAGGGGGGCTCTCTTCCGGACTTCGGGCCGATGGAGGGGGCTGCGTCGACTTCGGAACCCCTTTCAGCGGAGTCCGAACGAGACGTGCACGTGCTCGAAGAGCCCGCAGCCGAAGAGCTGCAAGCTGTTGCTGGAGCCGGGCTGCGACTGCACTTCTTTCACGACGGTGAGATCGGTGTGCCCGGCGTGCGCGTGCGCCTGACGCTGTTCGAGAGCATCCCCGAGTTTCCCGGAATGGAGATGCCCCAGGACTCCTTCTTCGCGACCTCCGACACCAGTGGGCTGGCTGAATGGTCGGGGCTTCAGCCGGGGAGCTACCGGTGGCAGTTGGAGACCGACCATGCCCTGGTGGCCCTGGTCCCGGCCCACGAGCAGACCGGCCTGAGCGTGCTGCCCGACGGTTCGGTGAGCGTGGAAGAAGGGGCCCCCGGGGATCTGTCCGGGGTCGTCGAGCTCGGCGAGATGGAGATCCAGAGCTTCGAGGTTCAGGTGCACCGCGGAGCGACCGTGCGTGGTCACGTCGGTGAGCGAGGACAATGGCCGGCCCACGTCCGGCTGCTTCACCGCTCCGAGATCGGAAACTCCGCCGGTGCCGGCGTCGTCGCTCGCAAGGTGGAAAGAAGTG
>JAUIEE010000086.1 GCA_030428965.1 bacterium
GTCGCGGTCCACGAGCGGATCGCCGAGGCGGCCCGCGGCACGGGAGATCTCTTCAGCGCGGTTCTCACGTCTGCGCTCGTCGCGGGACAGAGCGACACCGAGGCCCTGCGGACCGCCTGCGCAGCGACGCTCGCCGCCGTCGAGGGACGCTGGCAGCCGGTCGACCTCGTCGTCAACAACGCCGGCTACCTGCGCCAGGAGCCCTTCGAGGTTCGCTCGGTGCCCCACGCGCGCTTCAGCGTGAAGGGGGACGGTGTGGTCGCCACCCTCTACCTGTCGGGCAAGCTGGTCGTCCAGGGGGCTCAGGGGGACCTCTTCTGCGCGCGTTTCCTCGATCGCCTGCCCGAATCCGAGACTGCGGCGAGCCAGGAGCTGGGGGAACCGCCTCCGGGAGGGTTCCGGATCGGCTCCGACGAAGTGGGTAAGGGGGACTACTTCGGTCCCCTGATCGTCGTGGCTCTGCGGGCGGGAGAAGCCGAGCGAAAGACCCTGCGGGAGCTGGGCGTGGCCGACAGCAAGAAGGTTTCCGACGGGCGCGTCCGCAAGATGGCGCCCTACCTGGCGGAGCATTTCGAGCACCGGATCGAGGCCCTCGACCCACCGCAGTACAACACCCGCTACGCACGGGCCAAGAGCCTCAACCCGCTCCTGGCCGACCTGCACGCAGCTGCCATCGGTGCTCTGGCGTGCGAGGGCGACGAGGTCCTTGTGGATCAGTTCGCCGCCAAGCGGCTGCTCGAGGAACGCACCCGAGGCATGGGCATCACGCTCATGCAGGCCCATCGGGCCGAGCGTGACGTGGCCGTGGCGGCGGCCAGCCTCATCGCCCGGGGACGCTTCCTGGAGGCCCTGGACGAGCTGTCCGAGCGCTTCGGGGTGCTCTTGCGTAAGGGCGCCGGAGAGCCCACCGATCGGGCTGCCCGCGAGTTCGTTCGGCTGCATGGACGCGAGGCGCTCGCTTCCGTGGCCAAGCTGCACTTTCGCAACACGGACAAGGTGTCCGGATGAGTCGCGACCACGCCCAGCTCCTGGATGCGGCCGGGAACCGTTTCTGGCTGCTGGATCGCTTCCATGCCGGCGCCTTGCCCGCAGCGCAGGCCGAGCGCTGGGCAGGTCTCCCCAAGGATGAGGCCGATGGGTTGTTGCAGCTGTTGCCCGGACGGGGGTCGGCTTCCTGCGGGATGCGCGTCCACAACCGCGACGGGTCGCGGCCCGAGGCGTGCGGCAACGGTCTGCGCTGCATCGCCGTACTCGCCCACGAACGCGGCTACGCGCCGTCGCGCTTCACGGTCCGGACCGACGCGGGCCTGCGGGAGGTCGTGGTCGAAGCAGGAGACGAACGGCGGGCGCGGGTCGAGCTCGGCGTTCCCCTCGTGCTGGAGCGTCAGGCCGAGCTTGGTGGGGACCAAGCCCCCCGCGGGTTCCTCGTGAGCTTCGGCAATCCCCACTGCGTGATCCACTGTGACGACGTGGAGAGCGCGGCCGTGGCCGAGATCGGTCAGGCGCTTCAGTCCCACCCGCTCTTCCCCGAGGGGACGAACGTGGAGTTCGTTCAGAGAACCCCGGACGGGTTGCGGGTGCGCGTCTGGGAGCGGGGCGTGGGGGAGACCCTTTCCTGCGGGACCGGTGTGGGGGCCGCTTTCTGGGCCAGCCCGGACGTCCATCCGAGGGCGCAGGTGTGGACCCGGGGCGGAACCTTGGCGGTCGAGCGCGGCGCGGACGGAAGGGTGTGGCTCGAGGGCCCCGTGCGTTCGGTCGGAAGTCGGCCGGATCCCCTCGGCCTGCACGCCTCCTGAGGGCTCGTGGGATCGCTCCTTGCGCTGGTCGCGGCCCTGGTCGCCCTGTCCCTCGGAGAGCTGGGGTGGACCCTCGGCGAAGAGCGTCCCCTGTTCGTCTTGGCGCTCCTGCCCGTTCCCCACTTGACCGCCTGGCTCGCGGCACGTGCGCTGGATCGCGGCCGTCGATCCCGGGCGCGCGTCCTGAGCCGTGCGCTCGAGCTCTCGCCCGTCGTGCTGCACTTCACCGCGGTCCTGGCTCTCGGTTGGAGCACGACCGTTCTGGGCTGGAGCGAACGGGTGGGGGGCATCGAGGGGTGGCCAGGGCTGGAGCTCGTCTTCGGCCTGTTGCCTTTCGTGGTGTTGCAGCTGGCCGCCTACGACGCCGAGGCACGCCTGTGGCGATCGTCGAACCCGCGCCGCCTGAGCTCGTTTCCCCAGCGCTTCTTCCTGTCCGCGATCGCGCCTCTGTTTCTCGTCGCCTCGACCACCGCGCTCCTGGGGCGCCACGAAGGCCTGCGGGTCTACCTCGAGGAGGTTCACCTCCTGCGTGCCCTGGCGGTGGCCTTCTTCCTGGTGCTCTTCCTCGGTGGTCTGCCCTTTCTCTTGAGCGGCATCTGGGAGACGACACCCCTGAAGGCGGGCGTGCTGCGCAGCGAACTCGAGCAGGTCGCTGCGCGGGCCGGGTTCCGCTGCCGTGACATCCTGCTCTGGAAGACCCAGGGTCGCATGGCGAACGCAGCCATCGTGGGCTTCAGCGGGCGTACGCGTTTCGTGCTCCTGACCGATGCCCTGCTGGCTCGCCTGGTGCCTTCCGAGGCCGCCGCCGTGTTCGCCCACGAGGTTGGCCATGCCAAGGGGCGTCATCCTCTGGTCTTCGCGAGCTATGCCCTGGCCTTCTTTCTCGCCGCCGACCTGGCCGCTGACCAGCTGCCGGCGGAGCGCGAAGGTCTGGGGTTGGCTCTGTTCGTCGTCGCGCTGGCTGCCTGGACCCTCAGCTTCGGCTACGCCTCACGTCGCTTCGAGCTCGAGGCGGACCTTTGCAGCTACGAGCTGCTCGGGTCCAGCGCTCCTCTGCAGAGCGCCCTGGAGCTGGTCTCGGCCGGGGCGCACAAGAACACGTGGCGCCACTTCGGTACGCCCGAGCGCTTGCGCTTCCTCTCGGCCGTGGCCGAAGACCCCGAGGTGGGACGACGTCTGCGACGGAAGCTGCGGCGCTGGGGCTGGGGCGCCTACCTGTTCTTCGCCCTGGTGCTTACCGCTCAAGGGATGCGCTGGGGAGAGCTCTGGGTTTCCGATCGGGTCGTCGCCGAGCTGCGTCTCGGGCACTACGCGGACGCGGCGCGGTGGGTGGAAGGGCGCGAGGTCGAGCCCGAGCTCACTGCGCTGGCGCTCGCGGCCACGTCCCTCGCAGCCCACGAACGTTCTCCCGAGGCCCTGGAACAGGCGGCGGTGCGCGCCCTGGAAGAGGGGCAGCTGGAGCGTGCCCGGCTGCTCGTCGAGCTGGCCATGCTGCGTGGACGGGACGGCCTCGGTGCCGTCTGGCGGCGGCTCGATCCGAACGGCGCGGAGGACGGCACGGAGGAACCCCTGGGGCCTCCGTGGGAGGCATTCTTCGAGGACTAGTAGGACAGGCCGTTCTTGCGCAGGTGGATCGAAGGAGAGCCCTGGCGCAGCTCCTTGCCCTCCATCACCTGACCGAAGACCACCACGTGATCCCCGGCGTCGAACTCCCCGACCAGCTCGCAGTCCATCCATGCCAGCCCCTCGCTGAGCACCGGCAGGCCGTTGGGGGTCATCTCGTGCTCGACCTCGTCGAAGGCGCTTTCGCCTTCGTCGCGCGGCTTGAAGAAGGCTCCCATGGCCCCGCGGCTCCCGTCGTCGAGGATCGAGACGGCGAAGCGACCGGTCTCCCGCACGATCGCGAGGTGGTCTCGGTCCTTGCCGATGGCGACCGAGACCGTGGGGGGCTGGAAGGCCACCTGCATGACGAAGGAGGCCACGAAGCCCAGGGCAGGTCCTTCGGCGCGGACGGAGACGATGTAGAGGCCCGTGGGAACCCGTCCCAGGGCCCTGGCGAGGGGGGTGAGAGCTTCGTCGGTCATGGGGCTCAGAATAGGGATCCGGTTCCCCCTACCAATATTAAAGCTGCTGGAATCCAGGGGCCCCTGGCGGGATAATGCGCGGCCGCGCCGGGCCGGTCGGGAGAGGTCTTCGGGCTTCGGAGACGGTCCCCGTTCCCGGCGACTTCCACCGCGGGAACCGATCCCTTTTTGGCCCCATCGACGTAGCGCTGCACCCGAGAAATCGAGACCAGGGAACCCCACGGGCACGGCCTCGGGATGGCCGGCTCCTCCCCGCGAAGAGCGCCGCGCGGCTAGCCATCGAGCTACGAGATTCCGCACATGACCGATACCGACAAGCTGAACCCCGCTGCCGACGAGCGCATCATTCCGCGCCTGATCGAGCGCGAGATGAGCGAATCGTACCTGACGTACGCGCTCAGCGTGATTCACTCACGCGCGCTGCCGGACGTGCGCGATGGCTTGAAGCCTTCCCAGCGACGGATTCTCGTCGCGATGAACGACCTCAAGCTGAGGCCCAGCGCCAAGTACAGAAAGTGCGCCAACATCGCCGGCCACACCTCCGGTGAGTATCACCCCCACGGGGAATCGGTCATCTATCCCACCCTGGTGCGCATGGCGCAGCGCTTCTCGCTGCGCTACCCCCTGGTGGACGGGCAAGGCAACTTCGGCTCCATCGACGGCGACCCTCCGGCCGCCATGCGCTACACCGAAGCGCGCATGAACGGGCCGGCCGTCGAGATGATGGCCGACCTCGACAAGGACACGGTCGACTTCCAGCCGAACTACGACGAGCGCTTGCTCGAGCCCGTCGTCCTTCCGTCCCGCTTCCCGAACCTCTTGTGCAACGGCTCCGACGGAATCGCCGTCGGCATGGCCACGAGCCTCCCGCCGCACAACCTGCGTGAGGTGGCCGCGGCCATTCGCGCCGTCCTCGCCAACCCCGCGGTCTCCCTGGCCGAGCTGTGCGAGCTCGTTCCCGGTCCGGACTTCCCCACGGGCGGCATCATCATGGGGCGCTCGGGTGCCCTGCGCGCCTACAGCACCGGCCGTGGCCGAGTCACGGTGCGCGCGCGCCATCACGTCGAGGACATTCGCTCGAAGGAGCAGCTGGTCTTCACCGAGATCCCCTACCAGGTCCGAAAGAGCACCATCATCGAGAAGATCGTGGAGCTCGTGCGCGACGGTCGCGTCACCGGTATCGCCGACCTGCGGGACGAGTCCGACCGCGACGGGATTCGGCTGGTGGTCGAGCTCAAGAAGAACGAGGACCCCCAGGTCATCGTCAACCAGCTCTTCCAGTTCACCCCGCTGCAGACGACCTACAGCATCATCAACCTGGCCATCCACGACGGTCGCCCGCAGACCCTGACCCTGCGCGGCCTGATCGATGCCTACATCGATCACCGCAAGGTCGTCATCCGCCGGCGCACCACGTTCCTCCTGCGCAAGGCCGAGGAACGCAAGCACATCGTCGAAGGTCTGCGCATCGCCATCGGCGACATCGACCAGGTCATCAAGATCGTGCGCGGCAGCGCCGACACCGATCAAGCCAAGGCCGGCCTGATCGCGGCCTTCGGTCTCTCCAGTGCCCAGGCCCAGGCCATCGTCGACATGCGCCTGGGGCGCTTGACCGGTCTCGAGCGCGAGAAGCTGGAGGACGAGTACCAGAAGCTGGTCGAGGAGATCAACGACCTGAATGACATCCTGGCCCGCGAGGAGCGCGTGGTCGCGATCATCCAGGAGGACATCGACGAGGTCGAGAAGCAGTACGGAGACGAGCGCCGCACCGAGATCTCGCTCGAGGAGATCGACGGCTCCTTCGACATCGAGGAGCTCATCACCGAGGAGATGATGGTGGTGACGTTCTCGCGCGGCGGCTACGTCAAGCGCGTGGCCCTCGACGCCTACCGGGCCCAGGGCCGAGGAGGTCGAGGGGTCAAGGGCACCGAGTCCAAGGAAGGCGACGTCCTCAAGTCGATCTTCGCCGCGGTCACCCACGACTACGTGCTGTTCTTCTCCAACCGCGGCAAGGTCTACTGGCAGAAGGTCTACCAGCTGCCCGAGGGCTCGCGCACGTCCCAGGGGCGGGCCATCCCGAACCTCCTGCCGCTGGAAGAGGGCGAGAGCATCCACACACTGCTGCGCGTGCCGAGCTTCGACGTGGAGGCCTACGTCTTCTTCTCCACCCGGGACGGCACGATCAAGAAGACCCCCCTGGAGGCGTTCTCCCGTCCGCGTTCGGCCGGAATTCGAGCCATCCAGCTGGACGACGAGGACGAGCTCGTGTCGGTCGAGCTGGCCAAGCCGGGGGACACGGTCGTGATCGGCACCGCCAAGGGCAAGGCCATCCGCTTCGACGAGCAGGCTGCCCGGCCCATGGGCCGCACGGCCCACGGGGTGCGCGGGATCAAGCTGCTCGGCGACGACCGCGTGGTCGGCATGATCGTGGCGAACGATCCCGACAGCACGGTCTTCACGGCCTGCGCCAACGGCTACGGCAAGCGCACGCCCATCGACGAGTACCCGGTCAAGAACCGCGGCGGCCAGGGTGTGATCAACA
Source organism: bacterium (assembly GCA_030428965.1). Taxonomy (GTDB): domain Bacteria; phylum Planctomycetota; class UBA1135; order UBA1135; genus JAUIEE01. The sequence goes on from JAUIEE010000086.1 coordinate 6,423, forward strand.
TCAAGGCCACCGACCGCAACGGAGAAGTGATCGGCATCCGCCTCTGCAAGGAAGGCGACGACATGATGTTCATCACGGCCAGCGGAATGATCGTCCGTTCGCCGGTCTCCGACATGCGGCCGATGGGCCGCGGAACCCAGGGTGTGCGGGTCGTCAACCTGAAGAACGAGGACTCCCTCGTGAGCACCGAGATCGTCAGCGCCGAGGACATGGCCATGGTCGAGGACGAAGGCGGTGAGCCCGCGTCCGCAGCGGACGGCCAGGAGAAGCCGGAGCAAGGCGCCCCGGAGACCGAATGAACCTGCAGGAGCGCATCGAGAACGACCTGAAGGACGCCATGCGCCAGGGGGATGCCCTCACCCGTGGAACCCTGCGCATGGTGCTCGCCGCCGTGAAGAACCGGCGTATCGAGACGGGGAAGGAGCTGGCCGAGCCCGAGGTCATGGCCGTGCTCCAGAAAGCGGTCAAGAGTCGCGAGGACAGCGCCCGGCAGTACGACGACGCCGGTCGCGCGGAGCTCGCGGCCAACGAGCGGGCCGAGGTCGAGGTCATCCGGCGCTACCTGCCGGCCGAGATGAGTGACGACGAGCTGAGAGGGATCGTGAAGACCGCCATCGACGAGCTCGGCATTACCTCGCGCAAGGAGCTGGGCAAGCTCATGAAGAAGGTGATGGCCGATCACCGCGGAGCCGTGGACGGCAAGTCCGTGCAGGGGATCGCGGGCGAGCTGCTCGAGTAGGACCCCAGGGTCCATGGAGAGCCGCGCGCAAACGGGTGCCGATGGGCGCGAAAGCGTCGTCACTCGGCACCGCGGCCTGGTCGGCCGCACGGCTCTGGTCTCCTTGCTCACGCTCCTGAGCCGCATCCTCGGGTTCGTGCGAGAGATGATCTCGACCGCAATCTTCGGGGACTCCTCGCCCGTCTACGACGCGTTCCTGACCGCCTGGCGCGTGCCGAATCTCTTCCGACGACTCCTGGGAGAAGGCGCCCTCTCCACCGCGCTGCAGACGTCCATCACCGAGGCCGACGCCGACGAAGGGGACGAGGCCGGCCGCAGCGTGTTCCTCGGGACCCTGGGGCTGACGAGCTGGATCCTGCTCGCCATCACCGTGCTGGGCATGCTCCTGATCTCCGTCCTGCCCGATACCCTGCCCTTCGTAGGCTGGCACTGGCTGGGTGCCGATCCAGGGCCCGTGCGCGAGTTCTCCCTGCGCCTCTTGCCCTTCGTGATCCTCGTGTGCCTGGCGGCTCTCTGTGGCGGGGCGCTGTTCGTGCGCGGCCACTTCGCGATCCCGAACCTCGCCCCGGCCGTCATGAACATGGTCTGGGTACTGGCTCTCTTCGCGATCGGAGGGATCTACGTCTGGGGCGAGGAGCGGCCCCGTGGGGAGCCGGACTTCGGGACCCAGAGGGAGATGGCGCGCTGGATCGCCTGGGCCGTTCTGGGGGGTGGGCTCCTGCAGCTGGTCCTGCACGTGCCGCCCCTCGTGCGTCACCGGCTCTTGCCCTCGCCCGGCCACTTCCTGGGCGAAGCCCGCCGTGCGCGCGGTCGGGCCTGGAGCGTGCTCAAGACCAGCCTGCCCCTGGCCCTCGGGGCGGCCGTCTACCAGATCAACGTCATGATCGACGGCCTGATGGCGGAGAGCCTGCTCGAGAACGGCGGACCGACGGCGCTCTACAAGGCCAACCGCATCCAGCAATTTCCCCTGGCCCTGGTGGCCGTGGCCACCATCAACGCCGTCTTCCCCTCCCTCAAGGCCCTGGGGCATCTGGGACGACGCAACGAGCTGCGCGCGCTCTACGACCGGGCCCAGTCCGGCATCCTGTTCGTGGGCCTGCCGGCGGCTTTCGGCCTGTTCGCCCTGAGCCAACCGGTGTGCGAGGTCCTCTTTCAGCGCGGCAACTACGGTCCGGAGGGCGTCGCGCGCATGGCCTCGGCCCTGCGCATGCTGGCCCTGGCCCTCCTGCCCGCCGGTGCCGTCGGCCTGATCGGGCGCGTCTACTACGCCATGGGCGACTTCCGTACCCCCGTGCGCGTCTCGATCGTCATGCTCGTGCTCAACGTCGCGCTGAACGTCGCGTTCGTGCTCGGCCTGGGCCTCGACGCCGCGGGCCTGGCCCTGGCGACGGCGGTGACCAGCTGGGGCAGCCTGGCGCTGCTCGTTCCCGGGCTTACCGGCCGCCTGGCTCTTCCGGCCACGACCACGCGCCCCTGGGCCCGGGGAGCGGCCATGTTCGCAGCGGCGCTCCTCTCGGGCGCGAGTGCCTGGGGCGTGCAGCGCGCCCTCGCCCCGGACGGGGGCGCACCGGCCTCACCGACCTCCCTCGCCCTGGCCATCGCGGCGGCCGTGTGCGTGTTCGTCGGCGTGGCCAGGTGGCTGCGCATCCCCGAGCTCGACGAGCTGGGGGCGCGCCTGCGGCGCCGCCTCGGACGGGGCTAGGTTCCTGCATTCCTGGTCCTGGAGGGCCTCGGGGCAAACAAGTACGCTCCCGGACGTACGCCGTTTCCACCCCGCTCTGCATCCGAACGGACAGGTAAAGCCCGTGAGCACCATCCAAGATTCGATGTCCGCCGAGTCCCGAGAGACCCGCTCGCAAGAAGCCTCCGACGCCAGCGCCACCCAGGCGCTCGAAGCGCTCGACCCGCCGGCCCACCTGGCCGATCCGGACCTGACCGAGAACGGGATCACGGTCCTGGAGCGCCGCTACCTGAAGCGGGACCCCGACACGGGCGAGGTGATCGAAACCCCGCGCCAGCTCTTCTGGCGCGTGGCCCGCTGCGTGGCCGGGGCCGAGCTGGCCTTCGCGGGGGGCTCCGCGGTGCAGGCCCTGTCCGTGGCGACCGAGTTCTACGACCTCATGGCCCGGCGCCTGTTCATGCCGAACAGCCCCACGCTCATGAACGCCGGGCGCGAGATGGGCATGCTGTCCGCCTGCTTCGTGCTGCCGGTGGAGGACTCGATCGACGGCATCTTCGACGCCATCAAGGCCACGGCCCTGATCCAGAAGGCCGGTGGCGGTACCGGCTTCAGCTTCTCGCGCCTGCGGCCCCGGGGGGACCTCGTGCGCTCCTCCGGCGGAACGACCGAAGGCCCGCTCTCGTTCATCCAGGTCTTCTCGAAGGCGACCGACGCCATCCAGCAGGGCGCCTTCCGCCGCGGGGCGAACATGGGCATCCTGCGCGTGGATCATCCCGACATCGCCGAGTTCATCACCTTCAAGGAAGACCTCGACCGCATCCAGAACTACAACATCTCGGTCGCCATCACCGACCGCTTCCTGGAGCAGCTGGCCAGCGATCCCGACCAGCGCCATCAGGTGCGCAACCCGCGCACCGACCGCTGGTCCGATCTCCCCAAGGGCGACGGGGAGTTCTGGACGGTGGGCGAGCTGTGGGAGCAGATCGTCTCTCAGGCCTGGCGCTCGGGGGAACCGGGCGTGGTCTTCATCGATCGCATCAACGAGGCCAACCCGATCAAGAACGTCGGCCTGATCGAGGCCACCAACCCCTGCGGCGAGCAGCCCCTGCACCCCTACGACTCGTGCAACCTGGGCTCGATCAACGTGGGCGAGTTCGTGCGCGGAAGCGGGAGCGAGGCCACCTTCGACTGGGAAGAGTTCCGCTCTGTTGTCCACACCACGACGCGCTTCCTCGACAACGTGATCGAGGTCAACAACTACCCGCTGCCGCAGATCGACCAGATGTCGAAGACGACCCGGCGCATCGGGCTGGGGGTGATGGGTTTTGCCGACGCGCTGTACAAGCTGCGCATTCCCTACAACTCCGAGGCGGGCTGCGACTTCGGAGAGAAGGTCATGCAGGTGCTCAACGACGAGTCCCACCTGGCCAGCGAGGCCCTGGCCGAGGAGCGCGAGGTCTTCCCGGCCTGGTCCGGCTCCCGCTGGCAGCAGGAAGGGCGCGCCCTGCGCAACTCCTACACGACCACGATCGCTCCCACGGGCACGATCTCGATCATCGCCGGCTGCTCCGGCGGCATCGAGCCCATGTTCAGCCTGGCCTTCCTGCGCCAGGTGATGAAGGACACCGACGGCAACCCGACCGTGATGCGCGAGCTGAATCACGTCTTCGAGCAGGTCGCCCGGGAGGGGGGCTTCTACTCCGAGGAGCTGGTCGAGGAGATCCTCGGCGCCGGCACGATCGAGCACCTCGAGGACATCCCCGAGTCCGTGCGCGAGGTGTTCGTCACCGCCCACGACATCGCCCCGGACTGGCACATGCGCATGCAGGCCGCCTTCCAGCGCCACTGCGACTCCTCCATCTCGAAGACGATCAACTTCCCGCGCGACGCTTCGGTCGACGACGTGCGCGAGATCTACGAGCTGGCCATCGATCTGGGAGTCAAGGGCGTCACGGTCTACCGCGACGGCTGCCGCGACGTGCAGCCCATGGCCCTGAAGTCCTCCGCCCGCCTGCAGTCGAACGAAGTCATCGAGGATCCCGATGAAAGGGGCGACATGGACGAAAGGGGCGAGCTGGTTCCCATCCGACTGCCCGAGATCATGCCGTCCCTGCGCATCCGCCAGATGACTCCTTTCGGCAACATGCACGTGAAGGTCTCGGTCGACCCCACCACCGAACGCGAGCGCGAGGTCTTCGCCCAGCTCGGCAAGGGTGGCGACGTGGCCAACTCGGACCTCGAAGCCATCTGCCGCCTGCTCTCCCTGTGGCTGCGCGCCAACGGAAGCCTTGACGCGGCCCTCAAGCAACTCGCCGGCATCGGCTCCAGCCTGACCGTGCCGACCAAGGACGGCCGCATCATGTCCCTGGCCGACGGCCTGGCCCGTGCCCTCCGTCGCTACCAGGCGGCCAAGAAGGCCCACGGCCTCGAAGCCTTGCTCTTGGGGCGCGTCCCGACCCACGCCCTGCGTGAGGAGCCGACGACGGACACGACTCCGGCTCCGACCAGCGCCGAGGAGCTCAAGGCCTCCCGCTACAAGCTGAAGTGCCCCAGCTGCACCGCCGTGCTCGCCTTCGAAGAAGGCTGCGTGAAGTGCTACGGCTGCGGCTACACCCAGTGCTAGGGCAAGCCAAGCCGCTGGCGGTGCGCCCAACGGAGTCTCACGGTTTGTCGGCGAAGGCGTAGCGCCAGTCAGCGCTCTCGAATCCGCCCGACTCGCGGCCGACGATCCAGCGGGGACGGTCGCCCTTGAACTGGAACTCGATCGACCAGACGTGGGCGGGCCAGCCCTTCTGATAGAAGCGGTCGCCGCCTAGCGGCAGGTAGGTCTGCTCACCCCACGCCTCCGTGAAGAAAGAGAGGCCATTGCCCTCCGGACGAATGGTGAGCACGCTGCCTCCTCCGCTCTCGTACCGACCCGCGTAGGCGGACAGGTCGCGACCCGGTACGCCGGATACGACCTCCTCGATGGGAACTTCCAGGATCCGACACGCGATTCTCGCTTCGAGATCGAGCACGTCCACAGGAGGATCCTGCAGGTCGGAGTTGGAGACGATCGCGATCGTGAGCTTCTCGCCGGGATAGTGCGCGAGGACGGAGCGGTAGGAGAAGAATCCCCCCGTGTGACCGACCTTTTCATGTCCACGCAACGAGCCGAGCCGCGTACCGAGACCGTATCCGACCAGGCTGCCATCCGCGAGGCGCGTCGGGGCCCGCATTGCCGCGAGGGATGCCGCGGAGAGTAGGGAGGTTAGAGCCTCCTCCAACCGAACAAGATCCAGGGCCGAAGAGCGCAGGAATCCAGCGGGTACGGCGAAGCCGTCTTCCGAACCTGCGATGGTCGCGAACCGATCGTGGAGGTGGAAAGTCCCGTCCCTACGCAGGTAGCTCTTGGAGACCTCGGCCCGATCGCTGGGCGCCTGCACGGAGGCCGTGTCTTCCAACCCCAGGGGACCCAGGACATGCTCGCGCAACGCCTCGAGGTACGACCCTCCCGTGGCTCGCCGAATCACCTCCCCAACCAGGAGGAAGCCCCCGTTCGAGTAGGACATGTGGGTCCCCGGACTAAAATCGAGCGGCCTGTTCGCCAGTCGATCGAGCAGATAGTCCCGCGAGTGCGCCTTGCCGGGGTCGTCCAGCTGGCCTTGTTCGTCGCGCGTGAAGTTGTAGACCCCGGCGCTGTGTGACAGGAGCTGCCTGAGGGTCACCTCTCCGAGCCAGGACACCCGGGGGTCGGGCGGGATCCACTGGTCGATCGGATCGTCCAGGGTGAGCACTCCCTGATCCACCAGCCGGAGCGCGAGGGCAGCCGTGAGATGTTTCGAAACGGAGGCTATCGGATAGACGGTTCGCCGTTCCGCGGGGAGACCTGCCTCGACGTCTCGCATTCCGTAGCCGCTGGCGTGCAGCACGTCGCCCTCGTGAAGGATTGCCAGCGAGAGGCCCGCCATGGGGCCGCTCCGCAGGGTATCGCGGGCCATCCCGTCGATCTCGGCCTGCAGACCGATCGATTGGAGCGGGGAAGCTGCCCGGCAAGCCGAGAGCAGAGCGGCGAGCAAGAGCACGCCAGAGCGGAGCGAACGCCTCACAAGCATTTTCGGCCTCGACTGTACAAGCCGAGAGGATTCCGTGAAAGGCGAGGTGAGTCCGACCCGTCGGGGAGCACCCATAGGACGGCCCCCCTCTAAGCCGTTGGAGAGAGGCTGCTCGCGCTCGGCAACGAGGTGTCCTTCCTGGGTGAGGCAGGAGGCCTGCCAGCGTTTTCCGAGTTTCGGTGAGGGGAGTCTCGGGGATCCTGCGAGGTCCCTCTTACTCGACCACGATACCGCCTCCGGGAGTGTCTCGGAGCGTGGGCCATCCTCCTCGTGGCCAACGCCGGGCAGCCGCGCCTGGAGACACCGCAGACCCCCGACTGACGAGACGGACCTCATGAATCCTCACGCACGCACCCTCGGCACCTGGAGCGCCGTTCTCTTGCTTCCCGCCATCCTGATCGCCGCACCGAACTCCCAGAGCACGAAGGCGATCGGTACCGGACCGCAGAACGCCACCGGTCCCTTGGCCTGCGCCGATAGCCTCAAGGACCAGGCGGGGCCAGGCTGCCTCCAGGCTTCTTCGGCAGCGACTTCTGGCCTGCTCTTCCCCTACCCGGGCGCAGGCAACACGTTCACGCCTCCGGCGGTCGTGTCCGGCGGTGAGAACAGTGCCGCGACCGGCACGAGGTCGGCGGTCGGTGGTGGGTACGCGAACACGGCTTCCGGAGAGCACTCCACCATTGCTGGGGGATCCAACAATACTGCATCGGGTTTGGGCTCTTCGGTCTCCGGCGGATACAACCACGACGCCTCCGGAGTGGTTTCAACGATCGGTGGAGGCTTCCTCAACTCCACCTCCGGTTACTTCACCACGGTCGCTGGCGGATACGGCAACGCCGTATCCGGCTTCAACAGCACAATCGGCGGCGGCTCAGGCAACATGGCCTCCGGGACAAATGCCACGGTCGGTGGAGGTTCTTATAACGAAGCCGTTGGGTCCAATGCCACGGTTGGGGGAGGCGTCTTTAACGAAGCCGTCGGTTCTGCCAGCTTCGCCGCCGGGGCGCATGCCAAAGCAGACCACGACGGGGCCTTCGTGTGGGGCGACAGCAGCGCCTTCAACAAGACCTCTTCCGCTTCCGACGAGTTCAACGTCTACGCGGAAGGCGGGGTTCGCATGTTCGCAGTGGGCCAGACGACGCCCTCGATGGTGGTGGCCCCCGATGGAAACGTCGGCGTGGGTACGACGGCCCCCGAATCGTGTCTGCAGGTCGACGGGTTCCGGGCGAACTTCAGCCCCACCGAGGGAGTGCACATGGGCAACGCCGGCACGAGCATGGGGATCGAGATCGCCGGCGCGGACAGCATCGCCAACATCGACTTCTCCGTCGGCGACCAGGGGGACTTCGGTGCGCGCCTGCGCTACCAGTCTTCCACCGACCTCCTCGACGTCCAGGGCGCGGACTTCGCCGTGGCCGGAGACATCTGCGCGACGGGGACCATCGGCGCCTGCTCGGACGAGCGCTTCAAGGAGTCCGTGGAGTCGCTGGAAGGGGCGCTCGACAAGGTGAGGGCCATACGAGGAGTCACGTACGACTGGAGAACCGAGGACTATCCGGACCATCAGTTCACCGAGAGCTCTCAGGTGGGCTTCGTTGCCCAGGAGTTGCTCGAGGTGCTTCCGGAAGTCGTCGCCCAGGGCAGGGACGGGTACTACTTCGTCGATTACGGCAAGCTGACGCCGGTGCTGGTGGAGGCCGTCAAGGAGATGGTTGCAGACGCCG
>JAUIEE010000563.1 GCA_030428965.1 bacterium
CGGCGTAGGACTGGTGGCGCAGGTAGGTCAGGTAGTCGAGGATCGTCTCCGAGGTCACGGCGCTCCAATCCAGGCCCTCCCGTTCGACCAGCCAGCGACAGAAGGCCGAAAGGTCGGAGCGGTAGGCGACCAGGGTGTTGCGAGCCAGTCCCGCCTCGACGCGCAGGGCTTCCAGGAACGAGTCGATTCCCGACTGGAGCGCTCCGGGGAGGGGGGGGAGGTCGGAGGCCGATCCCATGGGGGCACTTCGCCCTAGCGGCCCGGTCCGTTCAAGGGGGGCGGCGTGCCTTGTGGGTGCTCGGAGGCCCTCCTATACTCCCCGGCCGCTCCGGCCCCGGCCTGGTTCATGCGTCAACGTATCCACGATTACGCCCCCGCCGGGGGCCCCCAACCCCGACCCGGAGCCTGAGGGTGTCCCGAACCGAGCCGGCCCTCGGCCCCCAGGAAGAGAGCGCCCATGGGCTGCCCTGGGGGCGCTTCCTGGTCGTGTTCTTGCTGGTGCTCGCGGACCAGCTGAGCAAGTCCCAGGTGTTCGCCTGGCTGGGGGACCGCTCCGCGGAGGGGCTGGTCCGGGATCACCACGGGCACTTGCGCTACGAGCTCCTCGGGGACTGGTTGGGGCTCATGCTCCATACCAACCGGGGGGCTGCCTTCGGTCAGTTCCAGGACTTCCCGCACCTCTTGGTCGGTGGGCGCGTGATCGCGGTGCTGTGTCTGGTCTACCTGTGCTGGAGGGCCGAGCGCCGGCCGTGGATGCTGTTCTGGGCCATTTGCCTCGTGCTCGGGGGGGCGATCGGCAACCTGGTCGACAACCTGTGGACCGGGGGAGTCGAGGTCGATCACCCCTACCGCACGGTGCGGGACTTCATCGACGTCTGGTTCCTCTCGGAGCGCTTCGGCTGGGACTCCCACTTCCCGACCTTCAACGTGGCGGACTCGTGCATCAGCGTGGGGGCCGTGCTGTGGATCCTGTCGGGGCTCTTCAGCAAAGAGACCGAGACGGTGACGGAGGAAGAGCCGGCGGAGGAGGCCCTTTCCTGACGCGAATTCGGGGCTGGGCCCGTGGAAGAATCGCGATCGGCGCGTATTGTGAGGTTCACCCATGGCCGACCTGGCGGTGACTCTCGGGCCCCTGAGCCTGCGCAATCCTGTGCTCTCGGCTTCCGGTACGTACGGGCACGGGCTCGAGATGTGCCACTTCACGCCTCCCGAGCGCATGGGAGGCCTGGTCAGCAAGACCGTCACCCTGCGTCCTCGCCCGGGCAATGCGCAGCCTCGCATCTGCGAAACCCGGGCGGGCTTGCTCAACTCGATCGGGTTGGAGAACAAGGGCGTCGAGAACTACGTCGAGACGATCCTGCCGGACATGCTCGGCGCGGACACGGTCGTCTTCACGAACATCGGCGGCGAGTCCGTCGAGGACTTCGCCGAGATCGCCGCTCGGCTCGACCGTGAGCCGGCGGTGGACGTGCTCGAGGTGAACCTGTCCTGCCCCAATGTCCAAGGGGGCAAGCTGCCCTTCGCCACCGACCCGAGCAATGCGGCCCGGGCTGTCGAAGCCGTCCGGCGGGCGACCTCGAAGCCGGTCTTCGCGAAGCTCTCGCCCAACGTCTCCCACATCGGGGAGATGGCGCAGGCGGTCGAGCAGGCCGGGGCCACGGGGATAACCGCAGTGAACACCCTGCTGGGACTCGCCGTGGACTGGCGCACGGGGAAACCGGGGCTTGGCACCGTCCAGGGGGGCTATTCGGGGCCCGGCATCAAGCCGGTGGCCCTGCGCTGCGCCTGGGAGTGTGCCCGGTCCGTCTCGATCCCCGTCATCGGGTGCGGCGGCATCGCGACCGCGGAAGACGTGCTCGAGTTCCTGGCGGCCGGCTGCGGTGCGGTCGAGCTGGGGACGGCCTGCTTTGCGGACCCGGCGCTGCCGGGGCGTATCGTGGAGGATCTGGAGCGCCTCCTGGACGAGGCCGGGCGCGCGTCGATCCGAAGCGTGATCGGGTCGATTCGGGATGGGCGCGGATCGAGCCGAGATTCTGCGCATGCCCAGGGCGTGGAGGCCCGATGAGAGGGGCGTCATGAGGCTGGAGCACATGACCCCTGCCCACGTCCGGCGCGCGCTGCGACTCTACCTGGACCAGGCGTGGCCGGAAGGCTGCGCGGGGCAGCCGTCGGTCAGCCTCGAGGACCTGCGGGATTGCGATCAGCTGCAGGAGATGTTCGACCGCTTCGAACGGGTTGCGGGGGGTGGCGGGGGACTCAAGCGCTACGCCCTGCGGCTGGGCAACAGCCGCTACCCGTTCATGAAGTTCGTGATCCAGGAACACCTGGTCAACGGGGAGTTCTTCTTCTGCGTGGACACCCACGACAACCTCGAGATACGGCCGGACTCACCGGACTACGAGGAGTGGGAGCGGCTCAAGGCCTACAACCGGGTGCTCAAGGGAGAGATCGAAGCCGCCTGGGACCGAGCCGAGCTGCCCACGAACGCCGACCTGC
>JAUIEE010000087.1 GCA_030428965.1 bacterium
CCCCGGTCTTCATGGAGCGACCCTGAACCGTCAGCTGGGTGTAGTAGAAGATCCCGCGCTCGGCGTCGCCGGAGCGGAAGACGTTGGATTCGACGATCTGGCCGTAGACCGCGTCGCTGGTGGCGTCGATCATCTCATCGAGAGTCAGGCGCTGGATCTGGGCCAGGCCGAGGCTCGCCGCCGCCGCGACGGCCAGGGCGGTGAGACCGAGGGTTTTCGTAAATCTCATCTTGGGTTCCTGGGTCGTATGAGGGGAGAAGGGGATCATCGGAACGGATGACCCCTATCTACAGGATATAAGTCCACCCCGTTCGTGTTCCGCGAAACCCGAAATCCCCCAAAATCCGGCTTTCCCGAGCCAAGGGGTGCTTCGGGGCGCCGCCCATGAGAAAGCGCCGGAGGGCGCGCTGCCGACCCGTCGGCGCTGGGTCCCGTTCGCCCCGAGGAGCGTCCGACCCCATCCTGAACCCTGTCAGGAAGGGGGGGCCGGCTCGCCCCGGGCCGGAGGAAGGCGCCGGGACCGGCCCCCGCTAAAGAAAGGGACCCCCCCGGGAGGATGTTCCCGACCTTTCGGGAGCCGAGCCCTAGTGGTCGTGGAAGTGGGAGTCCGGCTTGTACCCCTGCGGGAGAGACGGCCCCTCCTGCAGGAGGCGCAGGGTCTCGTCGTCTTCCGGGTGCTTCGAGAGGAGCTCCTCCAAGAGGGCTCGGCCGCGGGCATCGCCGGCCATCATGAGGATCTTGCCCAGCTCGCGTTCGAGATCGACGCGGCCCGACTGGACGGCGAGGGCCTGTCGGATCGACCGTTCGGCCTCCTCGAAGCGTCCCGCGCGGGCCAGCCACTGAGCCGTCTCCTTGAGGAGGCGGATGTCGAGCGGACTCTCCTTGGCCGCCCGTTCGAGGGCCCGGGCAGCTTCCTCGGGCATGTCGAACTCCTGGTACGCGTGGGCCACGGCCAGATCCAGCTCGGGCCACGGCGCGTAGGCGTCGGCCAGAGGCTCGACGTAGACCAGGATGAGGTCGATGCGCCTCTTCTCCGTCAGGAGCCAGGCGAACCCTTCCCAGGCTCGACGCAGGAAGAGATCGAGATGACCCTTGCTGGCCGCTTCGAAGAAGGCGCGCAGGCTGTCCTCGTCCAGCTCGATCTGCTGGGCCAGGGACTCCCAGGGAGAGCTGTGCTCCTGGGCGGCAAGATGCAGCTCCACCCCGCGGGCCAAGGGCTCGACCGGAGTTCCCACGGCCGCTTCGGTCAGGCGAACCAGGAGTCGGTGCTGCTCTTTGCGGTGTCGGTCCGGGTAGGGGCGAGAGCGCAGTTGGGAGTAAGCACTCGCCCTCGGCTTGGGTGTGCCGGTGGGGATCAGGTTGGGCCCCTGGGGCGGAGCGGGGATCTCCTCTCCGAGGATCAGGCCGACGGACAGGTACTGGGTCTTGTCCGTGGCCAAGATCACGTGATCCGGCAGATCGCGCCGGACCAGGGGAGCGGTGGCATCGACCCAGACCACGGCGACGGTCGTTTCGGGGACGCGCAGGTTGGCCGTCGCGGGCTCTTCCGGAGAGGCCCAGGCGTCGATCGTGGCGGACTTGTTGAAGAGCTGGGGACCGTGGATCGGGGCGACCACGACCAGGTCGTAGTTCCTCGATCTGATTCGGCGCCGTGCCTCGGCGGTCGTGATGCCTTCCCCGGGCACCGGAGTCTCGCCGAAGAGGACCCTCTCGACGTCGGGCAGGGAGCGGTGCCAGGGAGCCGTGCGGTCCAGGCTCGCGTAGCCCAGGCGCTGGAAGACCCGGGCTCGGGGTGGGGTCAGTTGCCCGATGAAGAGCACGCGCGCGCTGCGAGTGCGCCGCTTCTCCTCGGACAAGAGCGACCAGGCCTGGGCGAAGCGCAACTCGTCGACTTCTTGCTCGGCCCCCGTCGGACTCAATCGTCTGCGATCGAGGTGCACGGTGGGAGCGCGCTGTCGATCGGACTCGACCGTCAGGAGCCCCTCGGGAGTCTGGACCGAGAGGATCGGGCGCGTGACGGCCCGGTGCCATGGCGAGAAGACCCACACCGAAGGGCGCTGTCCGAACAGGGCGAACAGGCAGGCCGCGACCGTGATCAGCTGGCCACCGCGACGGGATGCCGCGCGCCGACCACCCACCAGGCTCGCCAGGGAGCCGAACGTGGCGAGCACGACGCCCAACGCGGTCAGCTTCCAGGCCCAGGGCTCTTCGCTCAGCTGTTCGAAGGTCAGGGGTTTGGACAGGGAGTGGACGACGCGGGGCAAAAAGAGCAGGGCCACGCCCGCGCCCCCCAGGAGGCTCCCCAGACGGCGAGCGTTGGTGGCCCCGCACAGCGCTGCTCCGCAGAGAAAACCGGTGACGACCCAGGTCCGGGCGGCCAGGACCGCGGTGCTCTCGAGCATCCCGATCTGGGTCGTGTCGAGTCCGAACCTCTGCAGGAAAGCGTACAGAGGATCCGGTCCCAGGCCTCCCAGGAAGGACAGACCGAACAGGGTGCAGGTGCCGGCGAGGACCAGTCCCGCGGCCAGCAGCGAACGGTGGTGCTTGGGGGTCGAGAAGAGTCGTCCGAAGGCGACCGCGCCCAGGCTCGTCAAGGCGAGGAAAGAGATCCCGACGACGGTGTCGTCCTCCGGAAGCCCGAGGTGCACCAGCCGCAGGTGTCGGGCCGTGTTCTCCAGCGCCATGGTGGTTCCCATCCCCACCAGGACGAGTCCCAGCTTCTCGCGCAGCCCCACCGGCCCGAGCCCTTCGACGGCTTCCCCGGACGATCCCTGCGCCCGACCACGCGGTCCGGCAGCCAGCACGAGGCCCAGGGTGCCGAACAAGAGCAGGCCCACGAAGCCGAGGCGTCCCTCGGGGGCCCAGGCGCTGGCGACGAACAGGCCGTGCAGGCTGTAGCCGAGGGTGCAGGCGAACAGCACGAGGGGGATCGGCACTCCCTTGCGAAAGGCCTTGCGAGCCGGGTCGAGGGCCAGGGCCAGGGCGAACAGGGCGCTCGCTCGGAACAAGGCGGCGCCCGCAGCTTCGACGCCCAGGACCTGGGTGATGTCGAGACCCAGCGGGGCCCGCATGGCCGAGAGCAGGAAACCGGCGAGGAGACCGAAGACGAAGGAGCGCATGGCCAGAGGGGGCGAATCAGCCTACCGGTCGGGCTTGGAAAGTCGAGGCTCAGCCGCCGCCGGCCAGACCTGCATGAAACTCTTCGTACAGCTTGGCTCGCTCCTCGATTTCCCCCAGGAGTTGCGTGGCGGCTGCGGCGAAATCGCCTTCCAGCGCGTCCAGTCGAGGCTCGAGGACGGCCCGCGCTTCGGAGAAGCGCTCTTCGACGAAGTAGTAGCGGGCCAGCATCAGGGCTGCCCGGGGGAAGCGGTCCAGGTCTTCCTCCTCCAGGGCCTCGATGGCGAGATCGAGCCGCCCCTGCTTCATCCAGGCCGGGGCGAGGATCAGGTTGCGCCGGGGATGATCGGCCAGGCTCGGTTCCTCTTCCAGCAGGGCGGTAACCCGATCGTGACGACCGAACTGGGTCCAGAGGGCGATCATGCGCAAGAGATCCTCCGTGCTCGCTTCGCCGCGCTCGTGCGCGAGGAGCAACCTGTGCAGCTCCCGGTGCTCCGCTCCGTCCTGCCCGAGCTGCTCCAGATGCGGACGGGCTCGTTCCAGGAGACCCGCGCCCAGGTAGGCGATGGCGAGCTCGGCCCTCCGTCGTTCGTCGGGGTTCTCTCTCAGGGAGCGCTCCCAGTTCTCCGGGGAGGCATCGAACAGCCACCACGCGCCCCCCACGTGGCGTTCGGGCTCCATGGCCAGGACCCAGTGACGCATGCGTTCGGGGTTCTGGGGGTCCCGTCGTACGAGGTAGCGCAATTCCACGGCGACGCGACCCAGGCGCGGGCCCATCAGCGGATTGATCTCGACGAAGGGCTCCGTTTCGGTCTCTTCGAGCTCGATGCGTCCGCGACCCACGAGCTGGCCCCAATCGCTGTTCGAGTCGTTGAAGTAGCGGTACGCCTGCGCCTGGCCCCCTGAGCTGCGGTTGATGTAGGCGATGAGGTTGGGCCACTGGTCGGCCAGGTCCCAGACGTGCAGGGCGAGGACGACGGCCCAGGCCGCACTCCATCGGAGCCTGGCGAGGAACCAGCGCTCGGTGGCCACGACGCCGCAGGCGACGAACAGGAACAGGTAGAAGGGCAGCACGTAGCGCACGCCGATCTGAAGCGCGGTGAACAGACTCAGGTAGGCGATGGCCAAGGCCGCCGGCGGCACCAGGATCCAGGCGCTGCGGGTCAGCCTGGCGGGTGACTTGCCCGACAGCCACAGGGGCAGCCAGCGCAGTGCGACCCAGAGCGCGCAGAGGATCAGGATCTCCGGCGACTTGCGCAGGAAGGACCACAGGTAGTAGTCGGCGTGTCCGCTGGCGAAACGACCGTTCAAGTACGGCGTGAAGTGTGCTCCTTCGCCGACGGACATCTGGTAGTCCACGCCCTCGAGGAACGGCCGCGGGAAGCTCGCCAGGAGGAGGTCGACCCCGGGCCACGAGAACAGGCGCTGGAAGAGCTGGCTGGCATAGTCCTGGGCGTGGGTGGATGCGAAGCCGGGCTGGAACAGGTAGCAGGCGTGGAGGGTGGTCAGAGCGCTCACGGTGACCAGGAGGCCCGCGAGCAGGGCCGCGGGAAGCGCCTGCAGGGGCCGGCCCGTCGAACCACGGGCTCGATACGTTCCGATCACGGCTGCCAGGACCACGAACGGACCGTTGAGCAGCGCCAGGTACTTCGTGGCGAAGGCGATGCCCAGCAGGGCGCCGACTCCCAGGGCGCGCCAGGTACCCGGCCGGTCCAGGAAGCGCCAGGTGCCATAGAGCGCCAGGAGCACGCTGGCGCTGTGGACGATGTCGACCGCCAGCAGCCCGCTGTAGCCGATGATCAACGGGTTGAGGGTGTACAGCGAGAGAGAGAAGAGCGCGCCGCGGTCTCCGAACAGTCGTCGTGACCACAGGAAGACGACCAGCGCACCGATCCACCCGAAGGGCAAGAGCCCGAGCCGGCCCCGGAACAGGAGATCGGCGTGATCCTTGGACGGGTCGTAGCCGCCGGGGGGAAAGTCCCCGACCAGGGCCTGATTCAGGTAGTAGGGCAGAGGTCCGTGCAGTCGCGTGAGGGGATGGCTCCAGCCCTCGGTCACGATCAGACGACCGGTGTTGAAGTAGGTGGGCTCGTCCACCGTCGCGTCGACCTGGCGCATCTCGAGCACGGCCAGGAGCGTGTACACGGCGACCAGCACGAGAGCCGCGAGCCAGGTACGGCCCTCCGGGCGTGTCGCTCTCGCTTCCGCGTCCATCGAGCGTACGGTACCGTACCTCGCCCCCGTGACCGCACTCGCTTTCCCCCCCTCCAGCCGCGACGTTGCCCGTCTTCGACGGGATCTCTTGGCCTGGTTCCAGGAGCACGCCCGGGACTTGCCCTGGCGCCGAAGCCGCGACCCCTACCGGGTCTGGATCAGTGAGGCGATGCTCCAGCAGACCCGGGTCGAAACGGTCATCCCGTACTTCGAGCGTTTCCTGGAGCGCTTTCCCGACCTCGAGGCCCTGGCCGAGGCCGGCGAGGAGGACGTCGTGGCTGCTTGGAGCGGCCTGGGTTACTACCGCCGCGCCCGAGCCCTGCGCGAGGCGGCCATCGTCCTGTGCCGCGATCGGGGCGGGGAGTTTCCCCGCGAGCGTCGTGGCATGCTGGCCTTGCCTGGGGTCGGGCCCTACACGGCCGGTGCCGTGCTCTCGATCGCCTTCGGACTCCCCGAGCCGCTGGTCGACGGCAACGTCGCCCGCGTCCTGGCCCGCTGGTTTGCCCTGGAACACCCCATCGGCTCCACGGCCCTGCGCCGGGAGCTCGATCGGCTCACCTCGCGCCTGGTGCCCGGTGAGGAGGATCCCGGCGATCCCGGCGCGTGGAACCAGGCGCTCATGGAACTGGGGGCCTTGGTCTGCACGCCGCGCCATCCCGATTGCGGCGCGTGTCCCATGGCCGGCTGCTGTCGAGCCCATCGGAACGGCCGCAGCGACGAGCTACCGCGGCCGGCCGCGCGCAAGAAGCCGACCGAGGTGAGGCTCGAGCTCCTGTGGGTCGAGCGCGAGGAGCAGGTGCTCCTGGTTCGCCGACCCGAGAAGGGGCGCATGGCTTCCATGTGGGAGTTGCCCACCTGCGAGACCGAGCACCCCGAGCACGGCTGGTCCGGTCTGTGGCCCTCCGATCACGCCGATCCGGCCCTCGAGGTCGATGGGGGAGAGCCCCTGGGAAGCCTGTCCCATGGCATCACTCGCTACCGCATTCGGGCCACGGTGCGCTCGGCTTCCTGGAACGGGGCTCCACCCCGAGGGCGCTGGCGCTGGTTCGGACTCGGCGGCGGGGAAGAGCTGGCCCTGACCGGGCTGACCCGCAAGGCTCTAGCTCGCTTCTCGCGAGAGGTCGCCGCCCCCTGAGCGCGCCGGAAAGGCGGCTCGAACGACGCGCCGCAGGAAGTGCTCCACCTCCCGTCGAGAGGAGCTCCTGGGACTCATCCGGGCCGCCATGTCGGGAGCCAGGGCTCGCCCCTCGAGGTCCTTGAGCAAGGGGACGTCCCGCTGGTTCAAGGTGCGCCGTTCCACGTCCCGCAGGACCAGTCGCAGGGCGCCGTCTTCCCAGCCCACCTCGAGGTTGCAGTCTCCATGCGCCGGAGAGTGCAGGCGGTAGTGGAGCGAGTGACCCATGGGGGCGTCGAGGGAGACGCAGCCCTGCATGCGCACCGACAGCTCGGGGGTCAGGGCGATCGACGCCGAACGTAGGTCCAGGTCCCGCAGCTTGCCGAGCAGCTGGCGGGCGTCCGGCGCAGGGAGGCTGAGGCGAGAATCGAATGAGGGGAACTTTCCGTGGCCCATGGGCAGTCTCTGGTGATCCAGGCGTTCCCGGGAGAAGGCCCGGAGCTAGGATCGGAGCCTTCCTATCGACCTGATCGGTCCCGGAGTTGACCTTCCCCTGCGCCGGCCGCCCCACTCCCCTGCCGGGTCCTCCGACATGAGCTATCTCCCCCTGGGCGCCCTCCTGGGTGCCTTCGCCCTCCTCCACGCCCCCGGTTCCTCCCCGGAGGACGTCGAAGCGCTCGTGCGTCGGCTGCACGGAGAGCTCGATGCCGCGGACCCCGAGCTCGTACTCCAGCTTGCCGATCAGGCGTCCTCCGAGGCACTGGACGGCCTGATCGAAGCCTACGACCGCATGGGCAGCCTCTACATGCGCCGCTTCGTGCTCCAGGCGGTGGCCGAGTTCGACGACGTTCCGAAGCTGGGTCCGATCGCCCTGCAGAAGCTCACCGACGTGGCCACGCTCTCCGCCGATCACGAGCTGCGCCTGTTCGCGGTGGACCAGATCGCGGACTGCGAACACCTCGGCCGCACTTTCCTGCAGCGCATCGTCGATTCGGAGGCGGATCAAGACGTGCGTCTTGCGAGTCTGGAGCTCCACATCGCGCAGGCCAGCGACGCCGACCGCGATTGGTATCGCGCCATCTACGAGCCCGTCGAGGAAGGGGCCCCGAGGCGTCCATCCGCGCTGCGTGCAGCGGCCTTCGACGCCATCGCCGAGGGGCTGGGGGAGGAGCAGCTCCTGACGGCCAGCGAGGATCCGGAGCGGAAGATTCGTCTGAGAGCCCTGGTCGAGCTGGATGCGCGCGACAACCCCCTGGCGCTGGAGCTCGCGGAGGAGCTCTACGAGCTGCGCCGCCTGGACCCCCTCGAACGACGCCCGGCCGACCAGCTGGTCGGGGCGCGCATCCTGGCCCGAAGGCTGGGAACCCGAGTGGCCGAGCGCTTCCTGGAAGATGCGGTCGCGGCTGCGACCAAGACGGAGCTGACCCTGGGGTTGGCCGAGATCCTGGCGGGCTTCGACGACAAGGGCATCGACAAGAAGCTCCTGCGCCAACTGGGCAAGGGAAAGCCCAAGGAGAAGCTCTTCTCCATGTGGGCTTGTCGGGATATGGACGATCCGAAGGTGGCCAAGACGCTCATCAAGCTCCTGAAGGACGATGACCGCGGCGTGCAGTTCGAGGCGATGTCCATCCTGGCCCAGCGGGGCGAGCGCGCGGCGCTGGAGGATCTGGAAGAGCTAGTTGACAGGTCGAAGAGCTTCGATGTGATCGAACGTGCGCTCGCCACGATCAACGACCTGCGCGCGGGGGAGGCCGAATGGGAGCAGCGCCTGCGCGGCTACGTCCTGCACGAGGACTTGGGGATCCGTAACGGTGCCCTGCGAGCCCTCGGGAATCTCGGCCATGAGCAGGATCTCCCACTCCTGTTCCAAGCCCTCGAACACGAGCATTGGTCCACGCGCCTCTCGGCGGCCAGGGCTCTCGAAGCCGTCCGGAAACCCGGCGCAGTGGGTGCCCTTTGCCGGCGCATCGACCAGGAGCGCGGTCGCCCTCAGGCCGAGATGGCCCAGATCCTCTTCCGCATGACGGGGCAGCCGTTTCGGACCAACGGCAAGCTGTGGGAGCACTGGTGGGAGGAGCAGGGAGATACCTTCGAGTTTCCCAGCCCCGAGGAGTTCGCCGCGCTCGAAGCCCAGGACGAACTGCGTTTCCTGAAGGAGGTCAGCCGAACGAAAGAGGAGCGGCGCGTGCTGAGCCGTGCGGAGCAACGCTTCTTCGGCGTGCGCGTCGACTCCCTCAGCGTCATCTTCATCCTGGACGTTTCGCGCTCGATGTTGACCGAGACCCGCAACGGGCCTTCCGAAGAACCGGGGCCGTCACGCATCGAGCTCGCCAAGCGGGAGCTCTTGCGTGGGCTCGAGAGTCTGCACCCCAACAGCCTGTTCAACATCATCCTGTTCTCGGGAGAGGTGGACGCCTGGTCGGAACGGATGGAGCCGTGCACCGATGAAGTGCTCGAACGTGCGATCGAGTTTGCCCAGGGGATCCGGGCCTGGGGCGGGACCAACCTGTACGGGGCCCTGAAGCTCGCCTTCGACCAGGCCGAGGTCGACTCGATCTACCTTCTCTCCGACGGCGAGCCCTCCCTGGGGGACCTCGTCGATCCTCTGGCCATCCGCAAGCGGGTCCAGATCTGGAACGAGCACCGCGGAATCCGCATCAACTGCGTGGCGATCGGCAATAGCCTGGACGCCCTGCGCTGGCTGGCGCAGGATTCGGGGGGAGCCTACCTGGAATACCGCTGACCTGTCCGCTTCGGGCGGCCGGTCCCGACGGCCGCACCCTCACCGTGAACTTCTACACTCGCGTTGCCCTCTCGCTGGTCGTGGCCGGATGTCTGCTCGGCGTCCTCATGGCGAGCGGAGGTGTCGGCCTGGGCCAGATCCTGGAGACCCTGTCGCGACTCTCGGTCGAGGTCTACCTGGCCGCGGCCTTGTTGCACGCCACGACCTACACCCTGCGGGCTCTGCGCTTCAATCTGCTCTTGCCCCCGGATCAGCGCCCCAGTCTGCGACGCATGCTCGTCATCTCCGCGGCCCACAACATGGCGTCGTACATCCTGCCGGCAAAGACCGGCGAGGCTTCCTTCATTCTCTACCTGCGCATGCGCAGCCGCGTGCGGGGAGCGGAGGCCCTGGCCTGCTTGCTCGCGGCGCGTTTCCTCGACGGGGCGGTCCTGCTCGGGGCGATTTCCCTGATCGGCCTCGGGCTGGCTCTCTCGACCGAGTACCCGGCCCTCGAGGAGTTCGCCGGAATCGCCGCCGGGTTCTTCGCCCTCAGCCTGTTCTTCCTGGGACTGTCGGTTCGCGGGGACCTTCCCGTTCGACTCGTCGAGAAGCTCCTGCGCGCCATGCACGTCCACCGTTTCCGCCTGGGGCGAGCGCTCCTGTCCACGGTGGACCGGGTGGCGACCAGCCTGCGATCCAAGGGCCCGAGGGTGCTGGGAGTGGCGACCCTGGCCACGGTCGCGATCTGGATGTGCGTCTTCTCCTTCTTCACCATGCTGGCCCTCGAGATGGGGCTCCCGCGGGTGTTCGGGATCCCCGAGGTGGCCCTCAGCTCCGGGCTTGGCAGCTTCTGCAACCTGCTGCCCCTCAACGGCATGGCGGGCATGGGAACCCAGGAGATCGGCTGGGTGAGCGGGCTGCATCGGCTCTTCGGGGTCGACTACGAGTCGGCCCTTTCGATCGCGGTCGGCGTGCACTGCGTGCAGATCTTCAACGTGCTGGCCGCCGGCGTCCTGGCCCAGTTCGCACTCGGAGTCATGCCCCGCTGGCGGGAGCTCGAAGACGAGGAGCTCGGGGGCGAAGAGTTCGTGCCCGAGGTCAGCGCCGCCGACCCTCGACCCCGCTGACCTCGATGCCGGCCCGCGCGAGAAAGCGCGCGGTCACCCCGGGGCCGTGCACCGGGCTGCCCCCCACGCAGGTCGCCGCGACGCCGCAGGAAGGCGAACGCTCCTTCAGGTAGGCCTTGGAGATCCCGTTCTCCGAGCAGCAGGCGAGGGCACCCCGGGCCCCGGCGAGAAAGCCCTCGGTCACGTCCGCGCCTTCCTCCGTCACCATCCGCGTCTGCCCGTCCAGCACCGCCTGCGCGTCGCCGCTCTCGATCCAGGCCGGGGGGCGTGGGGTTCCCAGCCCTCCCTCCTCCTCGGGGCAGAAGGGGACCGCCCTTTCTCCCCGGGCGTCGAGTTCCCGTTCCAGGGCACGGTCATGGTTGTGGCCCTGGTCGTAGCGGCAGCTCCGCCCGAGCAGGCAGGCGCTCACCAGGACGGGCTTTTTGCCCTTCTCCGCCGGGCTCTGGGGTAACCGGGGCATGACGGCGCATAGTGTAGGATGCGCCCATGGACGCCGCGGAGACGATTCTGGTACCCCTCGCGACCGGCTTCGAGGAGATCGAGGCGGTCACGATCATCGACGTTCTGCGTCGGGCCGATCTCTCCGTGACCGTGGCCTCCCTGGCGCCCGGGCCGGTGCGAGGTGCCCACGGGATCACGATCGAGGCCGACACCACCCTGGACGAGGTCGATCCCGAGGCCGTCGGGATGGTCGTGCTGCCGGGCGGCATGCCGGGCACGACGAACCTGCGCGACGACCCCCGTGTGATCGAGCTCTTGCGCAGCTCCAGTCGGGCCGGCAAGCCGACTGCCGCGATCTGCGCGGCGCCGATCGTCCTTGCCCGGGCAGGTGTGCTCGATGGGCGCGAGGCCACCTGCTACCCCACCTTTGCGGATCAGCTTGGACGAGCCAGCTACCTGGCCACCGAGCGCGTGGTGTGCTCGGACCTCGTCCTGACGAGCCAGGGGGTCGGGACGGCGCTCGAGTTCGCCCTGGCCATCGTGGCCCAGCTCAGGGGACCCGGGCGGGCCCAGGAGCTGGCCCAGGCCATGATCGTGGCCCCTGGGGTGGGCTCCTGAACCGGATACGCCCTCTCGCGTTGACAGTTCTCGGCGGCCGCACCTATTCTTCTCCGCCCATTTTCGTGAGTGACCCCGAGGATCGATCCATGGCGACTGAGATGACGATGCGCGCGCTGGCCGTGGGAGCTGCCCTGAGCTTTCTGGGTGCCCCGGCTCTGGCGGACAAGATCTACCGCACCGACGGTGACGAGATCCTAGACGTGACGATCGTCGAGGAGACCTTGACCCAGGTGATCTACAAGGAGGGCAACCGCGAAGCGAACGTGCCTTCCGGTGAGATCCTGAGGGTCGAGTTCGAGAAGTACCCCAAGGAGATCGACGAGGCGGAGGCCTACCTGGCGGACGGCGACCCCCTGGGGGCCGTGCAGGTCCTGGACGACTACGTCGACGAGCAAACCTCGGGGGGCAAGGAGCGCAAGAAGTGGGCGCCGGCCTTCGCCGCCTGGCGGGCGGTCGAGATCCGCACCCGCATGGGCGACCTGGAGGGCATGGAGTCGGCGGCCTCGCGCCTGATCAAGAACTTCGCCGACTCGCGCTACCTGCCGATGGCCTTCCTGGCCAAGCTCAGTGCCCAGCAGCAGGCCGGCGACGACAAGAAGGCGCGCCAGACGGTCTCGGAGTTCGCCCAGCTGGTCTCTTCCAAGTCCCTCCCGGAGCGCTGGCAGCTCGAGAGTCGACTGGCCCAGGTGCGGACCGATGACGCGCTCAAGCCGGCCGATCAGCGCGACGAGTTGATCACCATCGCCGCCGAGGCCGGGGACGAGCACCCGACGGTTCGCAGCCGTGCCTGGCTGGTCGAAGGCGAGACCTACCTGGCCGAAGCCGAGGCGCGGGCCGGGGATGCGGACCAGTTGCGGTCGGAGGCACGCAAGGTCTTCGAGCGCATCACCGCCGATCCGCGCGCGGACGGCGAGACCCTTGCGGGGGCCTACACCGGGCTGGGCGACTGCGCCTTCTACGCGGAGGATCCCGAGGAGGCGGCCATGAACTACCTGCGCGTCGTCGTCTCCCACGAGGGAGAGTCACGCTACGTCCCGAAGGCGCTGTTCTTCGCCATGCGCTCGTTCACGCTCTCCGGCGATCGGCGACGGGCTGCCGACATGTACCGTACGGTTCAGGAGCTCTACCCCAGCTCTCCCTGGAGCGCCGAGGCCCAGAAGTTCAAGCCCTGAGGGGTTGTTGAAAAGAGCCCCCGACTCAGGCGATCGTCCGCAGCCGATTCGCGCGACCTGATCCCCGAGTCGCGCCTGGGACAGGTCCTGGGTCGATTCCCCGAACCGCGCCCCGCCATCGGGGCGGCCTCCTTGTCCACATCCGCCCAGGGGGAAACGTTCCCCGCGTCCGCGCGTCTCTTCGGTCCCGTCGGGACCAAGGTGCCTGGGAAGTGTGCGCCTTGCCCGACCTTACCGTCGGGAGGAAAGGCGCGTGCGGACAGGAACCCAGGACCGGACCTGGCAGGGCTTGGAGGAGTTGAGACCGGGGCTGCACAAGCTCTTGGCTCATCACTCGAGAGATGAGAACGAGATCGAAGACGTCGTCCAGGAGACTTTCGTGCGGGCCGCACGCTATCGCTCCGGCCTGTGCGACCGTGAACGGTTGCGGTCCTGGGTGGGGCGTATCGCGCTCAACGTCCTCTCGGACAACCGCCGGCGCGGAGGGCGGGTCGCGTGGACTCCGCCGGGGGCAGGCCTGCTCGAGGCGGTTCCCGAGGCCGAGGATCCGTCCTGTGCGGAGGAGGCCACCTTCACCCTCGGACGCTTCGTGCTCGACAAGGACCAGGCTCTCCTGCGCATGCGCGAGGCTCTGGAGACCCTGCGTCACGACGACCAGGTCCTCTTGAACTCCTACTACCGGGGCAAGGAGAGCTGCCGGGCGACCGCGGCCGAGTGCGACATCCCCGGCCACCTCGTCAAGATCCGCCTGTTTCGAGCTCGACGTCGGCTCCTCAGGGCCATTCGCCAGCGGTTGTCCCTGTCCGGCGCCGTGCTGGCGGCCGAGCGGCTGCCCCAGCGGGGGACAGCCTCGTGAGGCTCCTCTTGTTGCTGGCGCTCTTGGGGGCCCCCGCTGCTCCGGCGGAGGCCGGTCGAGACGATGGGACCGCCCTGGACGTTCGGGTGCCGCGCATGGAAGAAGCCCCGGCCCAGCTGGCCTACGCCCGGCGCCTGAAGGTCTCCATGTACGGTCGAGAGGGCAAGGAGCGGGAGTTCTGGCGGTCGCTAGCGGTCGAGGCCTACCAGGCCGTGGCTCGCTTCCACCCGGACGCTGTGGCCCTGGCCGCCGAATCCCACTTTCGCGCCGGTGAATTGCTTCGGGCCGGACAGCGCTACGAGGAGGCTCTCAGGGAGTTCCGCGCCTGCCGATCCCTGGGGGGAGATACGGCTTTTCCAGCGCGCGCCGGTCTCGAGATCGGGCACGTGCAACGCCGTCTGGGGAACACCCGAGCGGCCTTGGATGCCTACCTCGAGGTCGTCTCCGCCGCGGGGACCACGCCCCAACGCGACGACGCTTGGCTGTGGGCGGGACGCCTGTGGCATGCGGAAGGGCGGCTGGAAGATGCGCGCCGGGCCTGGAGAGCCGTGTCGGAAGGCGACGGGGACGCCTTGGACCGGATCCTGGCCTACGACTACCTGGCCCTCTCCTGGGTCGAGATCTCCGACCTCGAGGCTGCGGCGGGAGTGTTGAACCAGTGCGCGCAGGCGCTGTCGGAGAAAGCGCTGGAAGAGACTCGCCACGGCGAAGAGGTGCGCAAGGCGATGCTGCGCATGCACGCGATCGAGGCCCTGCAAAAAGAAATCGGGCTCAAGACATCCGGGCAGAAGGACGAGAAAAACTTGACAAGATGAGGCGAATGCTTCATCGCATGTCTCTGAACCCGCAAGGGTTCGTCTGGAAAGGCGCGCATACCGAGTCGTGTGGTTGAACCAATCGTTGGTTCACGCGACCCATGGAGCGCACTGACAACCGGAAAACCACGACATCACGAGCAGGGCGCTTCCCCAAGTGACCGGCTCACACTGCC
Organism: bacterium; assembly: GCA_030428965.1. Classification (GTDB taxonomy): domain Bacteria; phylum Planctomycetota; class UBA1135; order UBA1135; genus JAUIEE01. The sequence continues at coordinate 14,379 of JAUIEE010000087.1, forward strand.
GCTCGTTGCGGCTGGAAACAGGGGCTGGGCCGGACCTTGTCCGGCTCAGCCCTTCTTTCATCTCGGCCCGGCTCTCCGGCCCGCCGGATCAGGT
>JAUIEE010000564.1 GCA_030428965.1 bacterium
GGTGAGATCTTCAACCACCTCGAGCTGCGCCCCTCCCTCGAGGAAGAGGGCGAGACCTTCCGCACCCGTTCGGACACCGAGGCCCTGCTCTTGGGTTTCGCGGCCCGCGGCGAGGCGATCTTCGCGCAGCTCGACGGCCAGTTCGCCTGTGCGATCTGGGACCGTCAGAACAAGCGCCTGGTCCTGGCCCGGGACCCGGTGGGGATCAAGCCGCTGTACTGGGGCTTCTCGAACGGGACGCTCCTGTTCGCCAGCGAGCTCAAGGCGATCGAGGCGGTGCGGGAGGACCTCACCATCGACCCCAGAGGCCTGGACCTCTACCTCTCCAACGGCTACGTGCCCGCGCCCCGATCGATCTACAGGGAGGTCAACAAGCTCCTACCCGGCCAGTGCCTGACCCTCGAGGCTCGACCCGACGCCAGGCCCCAGCCGCGGCACTTCCTGGCGCCCCACGAGCTCTACTGTCCCGGGGAGGACGTGCCCGGCTACGCTTCGAGCGAGGAGCTGAAGGAGGACCTGGACCGGGCGGTCGGCGCCCAGCTCATGTCCGACGTTCCCCTGGGCGCCTTTCTTTCCGGCGGCACGGACTCGACGGCGGTCCTGCAGTCCATGTGCGCGCACGACCAGGCCCCGCGCTGCTTCACGATCGCCTACGACGCGGACACGACCGACCTCGAGCGCTCGTGCGAAGCGGCCCGGATCCTGGGCGCCCGGCTCGAGACTCGCGTGCTCGGGCAGGAAGACCTCCTGCAGCGGGCCCCCGCCCTCGTGGATCAGGTGGACGAGCCCATGGCGAGCGACTCGCTCCTGCCGACCGACGCCGTGTGCGCCCTGGCCCGTGAGGAGGTCACCGTCGCCCTGGCGGGGGACGGTGGGGACGAGATCCTCGGCGGCTATCGGCGCTTCTTCAAGCACCTCAACTCCCTGGCCTCGGGCATGCGGCCGCTCCAGCGAGGTCTTGGGCGCCTCGCCGCCCTGTTGCCCTTCGAAGGGGGCAGCGTGCGGCGGCTGCAGGGACGCGCCCTCTCGCCCGCCGAGCAGTACGCCCGCTACCACCTGCGCTCCTCCGCCCACACCCGCCGCCGGCTCTACCGCCGGGAGTTCCTCGAACAGCTCGGGGAGCCCGACGAGGGGGACTACCTGGTCGAGCTGCACCGCTCCAGTCGGGCCACGACCGAGGAGCACCGCATCGCTTCGGTCGATTTCCAGAGCTTCCTGCCCGAGCACGTGCTGGCCAAGGTGGACCGACTCAGCATGCGCCACAGCCTCGAGGTGCGCGTGCCCATCCTCTCGCCGCGTCTGATCCGGCGCGCCTATGCGACCCTCCCCGATCAGAAGTTCCTCTACGAGGGCCGGCGCATCGTGGGGGGCAAGAAGATCCTGAAGGACCTCTTGCGCGAACGCTTCTCCGACGATTTCGTGGATGCGAAGAAGCGCGGCTTCTCGGCGCCCCTACGCAGCTGGATCGGCCGGCGCGAGGTCGAGCGCATGCGCGAGGTCCTGCTCTCCTCCGAGGCCTCCGAGGTCTTCGACCGTCGTGCCATGGAACGCTACCTGGACAAGAACCGAGGCGCCCAGCGCGCCCACAACTTCCTGTTCACCCTGCTGATCCTGGGCCTGTGGATGGAGGGTCGCAGCCGTCTGCGCAGCCTGGCGGGGGCTGCGGTATGAGCTCGGTGCAAGACACCTCCGCGGAGTCCCGGCGCAAGATCCTGCGGCCGGAGGACATGCGTCGCCGCATCGAAGAGCTGGGGGAGACGCCCACGCAGTGCCTCCTGTGCGGGACTCCCGATCCCGAACGGGTCTTTCGGCGCTCGGGCAAGTGGTTCTGGCGCTGCCACGGCTGCGACCTGGTCTTCGTGCACGACATCTTCCCCGAGTTCGTGGAGGACGTGGGCCACCTGGACGGCACCTACGAGCTGCGTGGCAAGACCCCGGCCCCGCGCCGGGTCGAGCGCTTGGCCCAGGGTCTCCTGGGGGAGCTCAGCCCCTACCGGGAGAAGAACCGCTTCCTGGAGGTGGGCTGCGGCCAGGGCCAGTTCCTGGAGCTGATGGCCCGCGGCGGCTGGAACGTGACCGGGGTCGACATCCTGCCGGAGCTGGCGGCCATCGCCAGCGAGGAGCGCGGCCTCGACGTTCGTGTGGGGGAGCTGTTCGACGCCAACTTCGAGGACGAGAGCTTCGACGTGGTCTTCATGAGCGAGGTCATCGAGCACATCGTCGAGCCGATCGAGCTCCTGCAGGAAGTGCACCGCATCCTGCGTCCGGGCGGCGTGGCCCTCTTGCGCACGGGCAACGCGCGCAGCTGGTCGGCTCGCTTGCGGCGTGGCAAGTGGTGGTACTACATGTTCGGGGGGCACATGCACATTCGCTTCTACAGCCCCCGGGCGGCCCAGGCCCTGGGGCGAGCCGCGGGATTCGAGCGCACCGAGTGCCGCACCCGCGGGTTTGCCTTCCTCGAGT
>JAUIEE010000565.1 GCA_030428965.1 bacterium
CTCGGGGTCGGAGCTCATGTCCAGGAAGCGCAGCTCGACCTTGGCGCGGGGCTCGACGGCCTGTACTGGAAGGCCTCCCTCGCCGATGAACGAGGTTCGCAGGCTCGAGTGGCGCTGAACGACTTCGTCGAGGGCTGCCTGCAGCCGCTCGAGGTCGATCTCGGCCCCTTCGAGATGCACCTGCACGCAATCGTTGTAGAGCGAGCTGCCAGGATCGAGCTGGTCCAGGAACCACAGCCGCGTCTGGTCCCGTGAAGCCGGGGGCCGGGTCCGGGCAGCTCTCTTCACGAGCTGCCTACGGGCCGGTGCCTGCACTCCGCGCTGCTCCAGGAGCAGCGCGAGCAGCTTGCGGCGATCGGGGGATAGGCGCGGCATCTCGAGGACTTCCTGGGCCTTCAGTCCTGGGGGGCAGGGTAGGTGCTGATCGGGCGGCGGCGGCAGATGGCCTCGACGGCGGATTGCACCGAGCGCTGGACGTCGGGCTCCAGCGCGTACTCCTTGTCGCCCTTCTGCACCAGGGTCGTCAGGACCCTGTGGATCAGGTCGACGCACTCGGTCATGTCTTCGGGCCGCATGTCACGAATGGCGAGTCCGTTCGTGCCCAGGCGGATCCCGCTCGTCGTGGAGGGAGGCTTCTGGTCGCCGGGAATGCGGTTCTTGTTCACGACGATGCCGCAATCCTCGAGGGCCTTCTCGGCGTTGACGCCGGTGATGCCCTTCGAGAACACGTCCACCACCACGATGTGGTTGTCGGTCCCGCCGGTGATGACCCGGTAGCCCTTGTCCATGAAGGCCTTGGCGAGGGCGCGGGAGAGGTCCACGATCTTCTGGGCCACGGCCTTGAACTCGGGGCTGGCGACGTAGGCAAGGCCGCGTGCCTTGGCGGCGACCGCACTCTGGTTCGGAGCCCCTTGGAAGAAGGGGAACACCTTCTTCTGGATCATCTTGGAGAGGGTCAGCTTGCCGTCGGGCGTCGGGCGGTCCCAGTCCTTGCCGATCATGATCAGCCCTCCGCGACCTCCGTACAGCTGCTTGTGCGTGCAGGTGGTGGTGAAGTGGGCGTGGTCGATGGGGGAGGGGTGGATGCCGGCGGCGACGAGACCCGCAATGTGCGTGATGTCGGCCAGGAGGTAGGCACCGACTTCGTCGGCGATGTCACGGAACGGCTTCCAGTCGATCTCCCGCGAGTAGGCCGTGGTCCCACAGACGATCAGGCCCGGCTTGTGCTCGTGGGCTAGCTCGCGCACCGCGTTCATGTCGATGCGCTCGTTCTCGTCGAGGCCGTAGCCGACGGCGTCGAACACCTGGCCCGAGATCGAGGCCTTGGATCCGTGGGTGAGGTGACCTCCGGAGTCGAGCTCCATGCCCAGGAGCTTCTGCCCGGGCTCGAGGGTGCTGAACATGACCACCTCGTTGGCCGAGGTGGCGGACATGACCTGCACGTTCGCGAAGCGCGCGCCGAAAGCCTTCTTGGCCCGTTCGATGGCCAGCGTCTCGATCTCGTCGATGTGGCGGCATCCGGCGTGGAAGCGAGCGCCTGGGTAGCCTTCGGCCGTGACGTTCATGGTCGGCATGGCCTCGCAGGCAAGGGCCGAGGGGTCGGCGATGCTGGAGGAGGCGACCATGGTCAAGACGTTCGACTGACGCCGATACTCGTTGTCGAGAATGGCATACAGCTCGGGGTCTTCGTTATGCAGGCGTTCCGCGGCGTTGCGCAGGAAGCGTGCGAGATCGGTTTCGGTCTTCAGTTCTTGCATGACGGGTTGGGTCACTGCCCGGACACGGACAATGCGGTGATCTTTTCGGCAACCTCTTCATCGGACAGCTGGGAGATCTCCTGCACGATGCGGGCGACCTGCTCGGCGTCGATGCCGTTCTTCTGAGCTCTGCTGCGCAGCTTCTCGCACAGACCCGCGACCGTCCGTCCCTCGAAGACGTCGGCCAGGGGCGTGTCGAAGGGGAGCACTTCGTCCACCCTGCACTGGACCTGGACGGCCAGGACCGAGTGCCCTCCCAGGCTGAGAAAGGAGTCCTCGATGCCGACGCTCTCGACGCCCAGGACCTCGGACCAGATCTCCGAGCACACGGCCTCGAGCGCGTTCCGTGGAGCGACGTACCGGGCGTCCGAGAGGCCTCGGTGGCTCTCCGGGTTCGGGAGTGCCTTGCGGTCGACCTTGCCGTTGGGGGAGAGCGGCAGGCTGGGCAGGCTCAAGACGATCCTCGGAACCATGTAGTCGGGCAGCTCGCGAGCCAGGAAAGACTGCAACTCCGAGGCCACAGGTTGTTCGGCGCCCTCTCTCTCGACGACGTAGGCGACCAGTCGTTTCTCCCCGGACGCGTCGTCCCGGGCGGCGACGACGCCTTCGCGCACGGCCGGGTGATCGCGCATCAAGGCCTCGATCTCGCCGAGCTCGATGCGATGCCCGCGGATCTTGACCTGATTGTCGATGCGTCCGAGCAGT
>JAUIEE010000088.1 GCA_030428965.1 bacterium
CCGTCCGGGGTGATCCACTCTGAAACTCGACCGGGCAGGGCAGCACTCAGGCGCCAAGCAGCCCAGAAGAACCCCACGACCACCAGAGTCAGGAGCAGGACTCGAAGTGGCTGAGAGAAAGAGGCGGGCAGCCAGATCCCTCGCAACCCCAGGGTCAAGCCGCCGGTGGCCAGCAGCAAGTAGAGTGGGCCGTGAAGGCTCTCGAAGAGAGCCCCGAGCGAGGTCCCTTGCCGGGCTCTCTCGTGGCGGCGAGACACTCGAAGAACACAGATACCCAGCATGATTCCGGAGAGGACGGCCGCAAGGAGCACCCCCCAGTCCGCCACCGTGTTCCGACCCACGGCGACGTAGCGGCAAAGTGCCCACGCGTAGCCCCACGAGGTCGAGTATTCCTTTCGCTCAGGAGGCAGCTCGCTTCCGCTGGCCAGGGCAAGGGTCGTCTCCCTCAAGTCCTGGAGGTGGCTCTCTCGCAGGTCCTCCAGCGCAGCGGACACTTCCTCGGCCAGCAGGATCCCATCTCCCTGCAGCTCGTCGAGCTCGTAGGCGACGTCGTCTCGAAACCGCTCCAGCGCCGCCTGCGCCAGTGCACTTCGACGAGGTTCGGGCAACTGCTCTGCATGGTCGAGGTGGGCAGGCCCGGAGCTCTCCAGGGCCAACAGGCTTGCGACCTTCGCCTCGAACGAGTCACTTGCGGCCGCGAGCACGCCCTCTGCATCCACGCGGTGGGTCTCCGAGGAGGACGAGCCGAGCCAGGATGGCCGGCTCCCGGACTGGGCCGCAGACGGAAGAGCGAGCAGCAGGCAGGCCAGCAGGGTCATGAACCCTTGTCCGAGGAACCCGCTCGACGAAGTGCGGCGTCCACGGGGATCCCTCGGGGGACCGCAACAGCATTTGGCCAAGGGTCGAATCACGGAATCTCGAACCTCCCGACTCGACGCGGTGGGCGCGCGTCTTGGTTCTTGGACCTGCCGCCAGGCACACAGACGAGCCGCCTCCTTCGCGCCAACCTGCTTGAAGTTCGCGCCGTTGCCCGGGCCGGTCTACCCGGGCGCTAGAACAAGAGGGCCAGCCCGACGAGGATGGCAATCACGAGCAGGATCGTGAGGAGGTCATGGTTGGAGACGCTCAAGTCCCCTGCCCGAAGAGTCTCCGCCTGCTCACGGAAGCTCTCTTCGAGCTCCTGCAGGGCTGCGCGCTCCTTGGCCTCCAGGTCGGCCGGATTCGCCAGACCTGCAGCCCTCAGGTCGAAGTTCCCGGTGTCCAACGCCCCCAGGAGATCACGCTCCGATTCCTGAAGCTCGAGGATCTGATGCACGGGCGTGAGGACGGGAGCCTCCGCCGTGAGGAGGGCGGCCGTAAGAAGCAGGGTGTTCGGTGTAATCATCTCGGACTGGCTGTGGGTGAGTTTGGCGAAGGCTCCATCGCAGTGGCGAGGAGCGAGAAACGATCGCTCTTCGTCCAGAGCGCATCGAAGGACAGCGCAAGCAGACTCAGTCGTCCGCGCCGTGGGTCGAGGAGGAAGACGTTCTGGTTCACCGGATCGTAGCCGGTGAAGAGAGCGTAGTGGTAGGTCCCGTCGCTGACGGAGAGCATGACGAGCAGCGGTCGGCCGCGATCGATGTGGTAGTACACCCCGGAAACCTGATGATCCAAGGTGCCCGGGAAAATGAACACCTCCATCCCCGAAGCTTCCAGGGCCTTGCGTAGGTCTTCTCCCGAGAGGCCTTCCTCGAGCGAAGCCAACCGCACCAGATCAGCTCTGGCCTCGTCGGAGAGCTCTGTCTCGTGGTACAGAGCCAGCGCGGAGATCGAGGCCAGGCCACACTCGTACAGCTCGTCCTGCGCGACCATGGGAACCGTGAGCAGGACCGCCTCGCTGGAGACCTCGGTAGGCTGCAGGCGGACAGTTCGACACGATCCCAGGAAGAGTCCCGTCCAGGCGAGGGCAAGGAACCAGCCGAATCGGACTCGATCGAAGCGAGGTTGCACTCTATCGGTCTCCACGCGACGCCCGGGAAAGGAAGCCCAGCACGGCGACGAACAGTGCCGAGCCCCCAATCGACCAGACGATGGGAAAACGGACATCGCCGACCTGAACGGCGAGGATCTTGGAGAGGCCTGCTGCTTCCGCAATCCAGCGACCGACCAGGGCGCCGATGAATCCGAGGGCCACAGCCGCCAAGCAGCCACCACGTGAGAAGCCGGCCATGGCTTGGCCGAGGGCGCCGCACACGCCGGCAACGAGCAACAGGATCAAGAACTCGATGAGTGTCATAGGGGCCTGATCCTTGCTCGGGCGAGGCGAGAGGGTGTGGATGGCGCTGGCGTGATGGAGGTGAGCGTCGGGGCCAAGGTGAGTTCCGCGGCAAGGTACAAGAAGGTCGTCGCCTGTGGATCCTGGAGGTGGGAAGTTCGTCTGGGCTGGCGCAGGAGGCAGGCAAAGGCCGTGCCGGCTCTCGAGTTCCGTCAAGAAGACCGCCTGGGGCGCAGAGACGCGGCCGGGACGCCCAGGCCCTTGTAGGCTTTACACATGACCCTGGCCATCTAGGGGCTCCCCTGGATCGCCGAGAGAGTGTCGTTCGTGCGCTGCTGCTCGGGCATGAGGTAGCAGCGAACGAATTCGCGACAGGGGGCACTCAGGCCCTCGAGATCGGAGTCGTACCGGCGGAGGCCATGGTCTTCGCCTTCCACCAGAGCAGCAAGCGTCGCTTCCCTCCCCATGGTTTCGGCTCCGCGAGCAAGGATGCGAGCGAAGGCGCTCCAGGCTCCGGCTCCCTCGGCGGGTTCGCCCCCCAAGCGCTCGATCTCACCACGAAGGATGGAAACACGCCGTTGATGGGAATCGCGACACGCCTCGAGTATCGAGCGAACCACGGGGTCCCTGGGGAGCACGTCGAGGGCCGATCGATAGGTGGACACAGCGGACATCTCTCCGCACAGAAACGAGTTCAGCAGGTGGATATCGGGCGACGTGTTGCTTTTGGCCATGATCTTCGGGTTCGCTTTCTGCGGTTGAGAGCAAGGTGCTGCCTGTACCCGGCAATCCCCATTCCACACGCGGCAGGCGCTGCGTGGCGGACCCTGGCCTGCCCCCGCTGAAATCGACACGGACGGAATTGGAAATAATTCAGGCTCAGAAGCTGAAGGGAACGCGATACGCGTCCCCCCTCGCAGCAAGCTCTCCCACCAAAGGCGGATGTAAGACTTACAAGGGCAAGCAGGCGCGTGAGAATCCACTAATAGCGGAATCTCAGGCGTAAATCTGGACACTTGGGAACTACGATTTGAAATGGTCCATGACCCTCGAAACATGAAGGCTCTACTGCTCGAAGACGATGCGGGTGCCCGCTCCGCACTGGACTGCTGGATTCAGGGGCGCGGCTTCACGACCCGACTGGCGGGATCCTTGAGCGAGGCCAGAACGGGCCTTCAAGAGGGTCCGTTTGACCTGGCTCTGCTCGATGTCCAGCTGCCCGATGGCAACGGCTTGGACCTTGTCGAGCACATTCCGGAGTCCACGGACGTCGTGATCATGACCGGGTACGGCGACACGGATCTGGCCGTCAGGTCTCTACGAGCCGGGGTCAGGGACTTCCTTCGCAAGCCCATCGATCTGGAGCAGCTCGAACGGACGCTGACCACGTCCAGGCGAGAGAATTGCAGTAGGCCATCCGCCCAGGCGGAGCCGGGCCTCTTTGTCGGCGAATCGCCGGCCATGCGCGACCTGCGCTCCTTGCTCGCTCGTGTGGCTCCCACGAATGCGACGGTCTTGCTGACCGGGGAAACAGGAGTCGGAAAGGAGCTGGCCGCGAGCTACGTGCACGAGCTGAGCCAGCGCAAGACGGGGCCATTCGAAGCTGTCAACTGCGGAGCCCTGTCTGCGTCCCTGATCGAGTCGGAGCTCTTCGGTCACGAGCGTGGATCTTTCACGGGCGCCAGCAAGCAGCACAAGGGGATCTTCGAACGTGCTCGCGGTGGAACCCTTTTCCTCGATGAAGTTACGGAGATGCCCCCCGAGCTGCAGGTCAAGCTCCTCCGAGTCCTGGAACTCCAGGAAGTGACTCGCGTTGGAGGCAGCTCGGCCCATCCTGTGGACGTTCGCGTCATCTCTGCCTCGAATCGAGATCTCTTCGAGGCCGTTGACCAGGGTGGGTTTCGAGAAGATCTCCTTCACCGCCTCTACGTCTTCCCCGTCACGATCCCCCCCCTTCGGGAACGCGGTGAAGACATTACCTTGCTCGCCCGCACGTTCGTGGAGCAGTGGGCGACGGAGAACTCTTCGCCCAAGACCTTGAACTCGGCCGCCCTGGACCTTCTGAGGGAGCACTCTTGGCCTGGAAACGTCCGCGAGCTGCGCAACTGCATGTTGCGCGCCTGCATTCTCTCGGGCGAAACGATCGGCGCCGAGCATGTCCAGTACACAGGCTCACACCTCACTCGGCCGTTCGAGATGCGCCTTGGCATGTCCCTCAAGACGGTTGAGCGCAGACTCTTGCTCGGAACTCTGGAGCAGTGTGGCGGGGACAAGAAGCTGGCCGCGAAGTCTCTCGGGGTCAGCCTCAAGACGGTCTACAACAAGCTCCACTCCTATGAGGGCACGGACCGCCCAGGACCCCACTGAGCACCGTCCGGCGGGACGACACGGCCTCACCGGACGACGAGCGAGTGCGTGAACGGGCCCGAGGACCAGGGCGAGCACTCCCTTCGGCGAATCGGATCGTCCCCGGCGCGCTAACCGGTTCGATTCGTTCCGGCGATCTCGTTCGCGACAGACAATCATCAGGCACGAAGGTGCACATCGCGAGCCTGGCCCGCCCACACGAGCAGGCGGACAGGCCGCCGATCCGGAACCTGCTCTCCCGCGGACCGCTCTTGCCCGGCCGCCCGTTCAGGATTTCCTGCCCTGAACGGATTGTGTATGTTCCCCGGCCCGTAAGGGATCTCCGTCTTCCGGAGGGGAGCAAAACCATGAGTGGGAGCTTGGAAGAACTCGCCAAGTCGGTCGGCGAACAGCTACGCAAGGATGCGGAACCGATCGTCTCTCAGTGGATCGATTGGGTCAGGAGCCGTGTGCGAACTCCAACCATCAATGCGCTGCCCGAGAAGGCCCTGCGGAACCACATTCCCCCGGTCGTACTGGCCTTGGCGGACTACATCTCCAATCCCATCCATGCGATGCGGGAAACGATGCTCGGGCACCTGCGCATCCACGGGCAGATAAGAAGGGATCAGGGCTACGCCATTCAAGAAGTGCTGTCTGAGTTCGACGGCCTCTCCTACATGATCACCACCAAGGTCGGTTCTTTCCTGAGAGACTCCGGTGAGGGTCTCGAAGACGCGGTCGAGGTGAGCTCTCGACTCGCAACCGGGCTGCGAGCCATAAGCTTTGCCTGCGTAAGTGCCTACCAGGAATCCGATGAACGCCTTCGACAGAGCTTGTCGGCCGAGCTCGAAGAGTTTTCGCGCGCCGTGGCTCACGAGCTACGGAATCCGCTCAACACGGTGAATCTCCTCATCAACTCGCTACGCAACGACAAGATTGCCGAGGATGAAGACAAGAGAACGGAACAACTCGATGTCATGCAGTCCGCGGTCGTTCGGGCGAGCCAGTTCCTGGACAACATCAGGCTTCTGGCCATCGCTTCGGCTGCCCAGGCAGGTGAGGCCCTCACGGACCTGGCAACGGCCGTTGACACCGCGCGGCACGAGCTGGGCGAGCTTGCGCAGGAGGCCCAGGTCGACATTCGCGTAGGTGAACTCCCCGACGTCAAGACGGAGAGCATCGTGCTTCACATCGTGCTGGTCAACCTGATCGGCAATGCGATCAAGTACTGCGATCGCGAGAAGGAAGAGCGCTTCGTCGAAGTATCCGCGGAGCTCGTTCCCGAAGAGCACGACAGCGGCTTCTGCCACCTTCTGGTTCGCGACAACGGCATCGGGGTGGATGAGGAACTCCTGCCACGCCTCATGCAAAGCGGCTTCCGCGCCAGCCCCGAGTCGGGGCAGGGGACGGGACTGGGCTTGCACATCATTCAAAAGATGTTGAACGATCGTGGAGGCTCGGTGAGGATCGAAAGCGAGAAAGGAGTGGGCACGACGGTCATGTGCCGTTTCCGGTGCCTGGAGGCATCCCCCGGCGGGCGGAACGACATGCAGATGCACCATCTTGTCGAGCTCAGCGTGGAAGAGGCCCTCAGGAACCAGCAGGAAGCCGACAAGGCGAGCAAGTAGCGCTAGCGCTCGCCCTTCGCTGCCCGAAGCACCCCCAAGGCCTCTTCCAAGCGCCCCATGCTCAGGGGCTTTCGGAAGAGGTAGGCGACTCTGCCCTTCATCTCTTCTGCGCGAGGATCACCGGAGACGACGATTGTCCTCTCCGTGTCCAGGAGTCCCTGCTGGATCAGGTGCTTGGGGTTCCCGTCCGGCAGAGAATAATCGGTCACCACGGCATCGAACTTGGTCTGCCCCAACCGCTGGCTGCCCGATGCAAGGTCCGTTGTTGCTTCCACTCGATGCCCCAGAGTCTCGAGCAAGAACTTCAGGGCCTGCAACTGGGCCAAGTCGTCTTCGATCAAGAGCAGGAACACAGGTGCTCGAGGGCTAGGCCCGCTCGACAGAAGCGGGCGACCGGGCCCTGTCGGCGAAGTGGATTTGGACGATCATACAGTTCAGGACGTAAATCATGCGCCCGCCCTCGGGATCACGCCCACGACCGAGGCTTCTCTGCAATTTTGGATCCACCCTCCTCAAAAAGCACCGTCTCTTTGGAGCTTGGGGCTCTTGTTACCCGGGCTGGGCAGAAGCGCTCTGCATCCTCAGCGAGTCAGTCCAAACAACAGCGCAAGCCAAGCGACGAACCGGAAGGAACGAGGCTACCTGGCATGCGTATTGCTCGAGCCCTTGGGTCTTCCACCCCTATCCCCCCCACCAGGAGTCAGCCATGCTGAATTGGGTCGTAACCTTTATCGTTCTCGCTCTTATTGCAGGCATTTTCGGCTTCGGAGGCATCGCCTCGGGCGCAGCAGGGATCGCCAAGATTCTCTTCTTCGTCTTTCTAGTTGGACTGGTCATCAGCCTCCTGACCGGACGTCGCGGCCCCACCGCTTGATTCATGAGTAGCGGCCTGCCCGCTTCATCCACGGTCCACCCGTGAATCGTGAGCCGGCACGGGCCCCTGTCGTCGCTGCCACGGATCATCGCTTGGAAGGAGTTCGGAAACTCGGCTATCCGGACGTGCTCGTATCCATGGTGGCCGAGTTGCCGAGCTCACGAGCCGACGGCCCCCGGGTTTGTGCCCCACTCGAGCACGGCACGACCCTCGAGCAAGTCGTACACGCGCCGACGGGGCGGCGCGGAACGTACCGGAGCCCCACAGGCGAAGCTCGATCCTCTCCCGCTCTTCACCCCGCTGACCCCGGATAGGCCCTCTCGTCTAGCCGTTCCTGCAAACACTCATTTCATCCAGATTCCAAGCGGTTTCGGGAAGAGCACTTAGGGCTCTCGAACCCCGCGGCGGCGCACCTCTGGCCTAGCACAATTTTAGGCTTCTGTTAGGTTCGGCTCCGTCTCGGGGGGGACAGCGCCCATGTACGCACCGCTCCGTGTCCACAGCTGGTTCTCCCTTTTGACGGGAGTGGATTCGCCCCAGGGCTGCCTGGCCAGGGCCCGAGAGCTCGAGCTTCCGGCCCTGGCGCTCACCGACCTGGACTCCCTGGCCGGCTTACCGGACGTGCTGAAGGCCGCCCGGGAGAATGCAGGGCCGCGCCCGCTCGTGGGCGCTGAAGTGAGTGACCCGCGGCACCCCGGCCGTGTGATCGCCCTGGTCCAGAACGAGACCGGCTACCGCAACCTCTGCAAGCTGGTCTCCGCCCGGCAGATCGGCGATGACCCCGGGGATCGTCGAGCCGACCTGGACGATCCCGAAGGCTTCGAACTGATCGAAGCGGCCGCGCGCTTTCAGGAGGGCCTGTTCTACCTCGTCGATCATCCGCGCCTGATCTTTGCCCTGGCCGAGCGTGTCCCACGCCATCGATTGGCCGTGGCGATTTCGCCCGCCTGCCTGAACTCCTCGGAGGACCCCAAGGGATGGAAAGAAGAGGAGCTCGACCTGGGCGGGCTCGAGCCCCCCAAGTGTCCTCCCCCTTCGAGGGCTCGCCCCGCACTGGCCTTGATTCGGTCCGCCCGGGCGACGGGCCTGGCCGCGGTCGCGGTTCCGGACGTGTACTGGTGCGACCCTGACGGCTTCGATCACCACCGGGTCCGCACCGCGATCAAGCACAATGCTCTGCTCGCGGACCTGCCTCACACCTGGCTGGCCCCTCGCCCGGCCCACCTGCCTTCGGTCGCCGAGATGGAGCGCCTCTACCGAGACCTGCCGGAGGTCCCCGGGCCTTTTCCCAGGACGACGTCCGGCATCGGGGCTCTCGAACGCACGCTCCTGATCGCCCAGTCATGCCAGTTCACCCCGGCGCTGGGAGGGGTTCTCTTTCCCGAAGTCGAACTGACCAGCAACGAAACCCCCTACTCACGGCTTTGCGAGCTGGCCTTCGAAGGGGCGCGCAAGCGTTTCGTCCCCCTGAGACCGGAGGTCCTGCGCCGGCTCGACTTCGAGCTGAACACCATCCACGAGCTGGGATTCGCCCCCTACTTCCTGCTGGTCAAGAAGATCGCCGACTTCGCATGCCAAAGCGAGATCCCCCACGTTGGGCGGGGGTCCGCGGCAGACAGCTTGGTGGCCTATTGCCTCGAGCTCACCGATGCGGACCCCTTCCGCTACCGACTTCCCTTCGAACGCTTCTTGAATCCGACGCGCAAAGATCGTCCCGACATCGACCTGGATTTCTGCTGGCGCCGCAGGGACGAGATCATGGAACGCGTCTGGGATTTCTTCGGTTCGGAACGTACGGCGATGATTGCGACGACGAATCGCTTTGGCCTTCGTTCGGCCTTTCGAGAAGCTGCACTGGTCCAGGGGATCGCTCCCGTCGAGGTGCATCGCTGGTCGCGACGCTTGCCGGGCTGGTTCTCCGGATCGGAAACGAACCACGACGGAACCACCGATTCCAACGAAACCAACGCGGCCCCGAAGGATCCCCTGGGTGGGCGGGGGCTAGGGATGGAAGCGGTTTTGCCTCCGGGGCTCGAGTCCAACCTGCTGGCACGAAGCTTCGCCTCGACGCCCGAGTGCCGCGACTTCCCCTTCGAGGATCCTCGCTTCGCCTTCGTGCTGCGCATGGCCGCCGCTCTTCTCGACGCCCCTCGGCATCTCGGCCTACACCCTGGGGGCGTCGTGGTTGCTCCAGGCCCCATCACCGACTTCGTGTCCTGCCAGAGGGCGACCAAGGGGGTGATCATGACCCAGCTCGACAAAGACGGGGTCGAAGCCATCGGCTTGGTGAAGATGGATCTCCTGGGGAACCGGGCCCTGACCGTTCTCGACGACTGCTTGAAACTCCTCCGGGAAGTCGAAGTCCACGTGGACCTTCCCGCCATTGCCGAGGACGACCTGACCACGGCTCGACTCCTCGCCCGGGGCGAGACCCTCGGCTGCTTCCAGGTCGAATCTCCGGGCATGCGCAATCTGCTCAAGCAGACCGCGGCCCGCAACATGGACGACGTCATCCAGGCCGTCGCTCTGATTCGCCCCGGCCCCGCGGGCTCGGGCATGAAGGATGCCTACGTACGACGTTTCCGTGGACTGGAAGAGCCTCACCCGCCCCACCCGCGGCTGACCGAGATGCTGTGGGACACCCACGGGGTCATGCTCTACCAGGAAGACGTCATGCAGGCCGTGGTCCTGATGGCCGGCTTCGACCTGGCGGAGGCCGACGAGCTCAGGCGTGCGCTCACCCGCCATCGCGGAACAGCCCTCGAACACTACCGGGAGCGCTTCTTCCAGGGCTGCGACCGAGAAGGCATCGCTGCGCAAGACGCCCGTCACGTTTGGGAGCTCGTCTCCAACTTCGCCTCCTTCGGCTTTTGCAAGGCCCACGCCGTCACCTACGGTCGCATCGCCTACCAGACCGTCTTCTTGAAAGCCCACTATCCGGCGGCCTACCTGGTCGCCTTCTTGAACAGCGAAACCGGCTACTACGCCAGCCGAGTCTACATCGAAGAGGCTCGCCGGCTGGGAGTTCCCATCCTGCCGCCGGACATCAACCGAAGCGTGGACCACTTCACGCTCGAGCGCTTCGCCGGAAGAGCCCCGGCCCTTCGCATCGGGCTGGACCGGGTCAAGAACCTGTCGGACCACACCCTGCAAACCCTCCTGGCCGTGAGGGCTTCCGAAGGACCCTTTCTCTCACTACCCGACTTCCTGACCCGCACAGGGGCACGCGTCGACGAAACCGAGAGGCTGATCCAGTGCGGCGCCTTCGACGCCTTCGACCGCACACGGCCGGAAATGCTCTGGCGCTTGCACCTGTTCGTCAGCCCACAGCGCAAGCTCCCGCCGACCGCATCGATCGACCCGTCTCTCCTGGCCGCCTGCCGCGCGACACCGGAGATGCGCGCCAGGGAGAGCGCAGCCTCCCGGCGGGTCGAGGACTCCCGTGAAGCTACGGCAGGTTGGTCCGGACGAAGCCTCTCGGTCGGGGGACTTGCTCCGGGGGAAAGCGCCTCCCTGTTTCCCTCTCCCAAGACACCGGCGGTCGCCTTGCCCGCCCTGCCGGATACCGACGCCACAACCCGTGGTCGGCTCGAGCTCGACATCCTGGGCATGAGCGTGAGCGACCATCCCACCGAACTCTTCCCTGCTCCGACCCCCCGGGATCGGAGCCGACAGCCCGAACAGGTCCCGTGCTCGCAGCTGGACCGTCAGCGTGGGCGTCAGATTCGTATCGCGGGTTGGCTGGCGGCTTCCCGTCGTGCCCGCACGTCGGACGGTCGCTGGATGCGTTTCTTGAGCCTGGAAGACACGACTGGCATCTGCGAGGCCGTCCTCTTTCCCGACGTCTACGAGCGCGACGGGCATCGGCTCACCGAAAGGGGCTCCTTCCTGCTTCTTCGGGGAACCGTGGAGGATCAGATGGGGGCTTGCACCCTGCACGTGGACCGCATCGAGTAGTCCGAACGGCGATCAGTCCTCTTCCGAATAGCGCAGGCTGACGTTCTGACGGCCCATTTCCCGCAGACGGGCCGGTGACTTCTTCAGGCCGAGGTTGTGGGCCTTGGAAACGACGCTCTTGACCGACCGTCCCAGCTCCTGGGCGATGAGCAGGTTGGACTCGGTGGGATACTTGCGCCGCAGGAACTCCAGTTCCTCGGGGGCCCAACGGGGCATGCGCGTCGAAGCCTCTCCGCGCAGCTTGCGGATGAACGCCTTGTCCTTGGCCAGCGCGTGGGTCTTGGCCACCTCTCGGATCGACTCCACGTTGCGCCCGAAGATCCGCGAGAGATCATCGTCGGTGCGGGTGCCGTAGATGCGCTTGAACTCGGCCAGCTCCTCACGCGACCAGCTGCCATCGTTCTGGATCCGTCCGAGTTCGAGGATGCGCTCGCTGACTTCCTCCACGCTACGACCGAGGATGCGCGCGATCACCTCCGGGGTCGTCGCGCCCAGGTACTTCTTGAGGTCCTCGGCTTCCTGAGCCGTCCAAGGACCTGTGCCGGTGCGCTTGGGGAAGAGCTTCTCCGCCATCTTCCGCACGCTCGACACCGGCCGGTTGAGCTCACGCGCAATCGAGGCGTCGTCGCGCAGACCGTAGAGCTCGCGCAACCTGGCTTGTTCCGCCTGGGACCAGCGCCCCCGCCGGGGCGAAGAAGTTCGGTTTCCCCGAGTGCCGCCTGACAATGCTCTCTCTCCTCGTCCGACTGTTTCCGATTGTGGATCCGAAACCGGCGCTTGGACTCCCGAAGGTAGTGGAGAACGATGGGGCAAGAACGGAATGGGAGCGACCGCCGCAGCGCGAGATTGTAGCGCGGGCACGCCGACCTTGGTAGAAGCGATCTCCTTCCAGCGCCCTAGGCCGTGGCAGGGTCGTTCTTGGAGCTGTAGATCTCGTTTTTGATGCTGGCGAGCAGCTCCCGCACGCCCTCGCTGGCTCGCTGGTCCAGCGCCTGACGGGCCCACTCCGTCACGGCACTGTAGTCCACGCGACGTACGGCAAAGCGGATTTCAGGCAAGAACTGGGGAGAGACGCTGACCGACTCGTACCCCATTCCCAAGAGCAAGAGGGCGGTGACCGGATCCGCCGCCATGTCGCCGCACACCGAGGCTGGAATGCCGGCTCGCTGCGCCGCTTCGGACACATTCTGAAGGGCTCTTAAGACCGAAGGGTGCAACGGGTTGTAGAGATCGGAGACCCAGGAGTTGTCCCGGTCGACGGCCAGCAAGTACTGCACGAGATCATTCGTGCCCACGCTGACGAAATCGACGATCTCCGCTACGCGGTCCAGGGTCATCAAGACCGAGGGGACCTCGATCATCGCTCCGACAGCCACATCCTTGGCGACCTCGTACCCCTGACCGAGCAACTCCTGCCTTACGCCCAGGAAGGTCTCGTGGATCTCCTCGATCTCTTCGACCGAGGTCACCATGGGCATCAGGATGCGCAACTCACCGGCCACGCTGGCACGCAGGAAGGCCCGCAGCTGGACGCGTAGCAGGTCACGCCACTTCAGCGTGACTCGAATCCCACGCCACCCCAGGGCCGGGTTCGTCTCGGGCGGAGTCTTGAAGTAGGGCAAGGGCTTGTCCCCACCGATGTCGAGCAGCCGGAACGTCGCCTGCCTGCCCTCGAGCTGTTCCAGGGCCCGCCGGTACAAGCGGTACTGTTCCTCCTCGGAAGGAAACTGGTCCCGCTCCATGTAGAGGAACTCGGTGCGCAACAGCCCGACCCCGTCGGTGTCCTCGACCCGGAACGTGTCGAAGTCCCGGATGCCCTCGATGTTGACCTGAACGCGCAGGGGCTTGCCGTCCTGGGTGACGGCCGGCTTGGAACACTCTTCGCGGATCGCCTGGCGACGGCTCTCCTGGGACCGCTTGCCCTCGAGGAAGGCGTCGATCTCCTCCTGCTCCGGCCGCAGCCGGACGGTGCCACGGTCGCCGTCGACGAGCAACATCATGTTCTGCTCCAGACGCGCCAAGAGGTTCGGCAGTCCGACCACGCAGGGCAGCCCGAAGGCGCGCGCCAGGACGGCCCCGTGGGAGAAGCGGCCTCCGGCCTCGGCCACGACCGCCAGAATCCGGTCGCGCTCCAGGAAGGTCGTGACCTTCGGCGTGAGCTCGACCGCCGCCAAGATCACCCGGTCGCTCTTGTGCAGGATCTCCTCGCGGTCACGTTCCAGAAGGACGTCGAGCACGAAGCGCCAGGGATCGGTCACATCGGAGGCGAAGGAGCGCCCCCCGGCTTCCTGGCCCATGCTGGTCTCGAAGCGATCGATCAGTTTCTGGACCGCGGCCTCGGCGTTGATGCGCTCCTGGGAGATGGCCTCCTCGACCTGCCGCAACGCGTTGGGGTCCTGCAGGATCAATCGGTGGACGGCGAAGATCTTCGCGTCCTTCTGGCTCGCCGTGGTAGCGACCCGTTCCTGGCGCTGCTCGAGCTTCTCGGCGGCGGCATTGACCGCCTCGGCCAAGCGTCCGATCTCCAGCGGCACGTCCTCCTTCGAGACGGTCCAGACGGGAACATCTTTCGGGCCGGCATGGACCACGTGCACGGGGCCGACCGCGAGTCCGGGAGCTACGGGGACACCTTGGATCGATCGATTCTTCATGGGGAAGCAGCTTCCGTAGGTTAGCGGAAAAGCCGGCCCGAACGGGAGCGACCCGTTGAAAGGATGCGGATTACCTCAAGACCGCCGAGGCGTCGGTTCGAGGACAGGGCGAGCCTTTTCTGGGCGACGACGCCCGGGTTCCCCGAGACGGTCCCATACGGGCCCCTGTGGTTCCCCGCGCGTCCCTCGTACCGAGACCCGAAGGAAAACAAGCACCGTGGCGGACAAGAAGCACAAGCACCCTCTCGGCCCCTCCAACGCCCAATCGAAGGGCCAACACCAGAAGCCGAGGGGAGGGTTCTACACCTTCCTCCTCTTGACGGGTGGACTCGCCAGCACGGCCCTGGGCGCCGGGGCGGCCTTCGGTTCCGAGTACTCCTGGCAACTGGTCAAGCTCGGACGCATCGTCCACGGGGCAGGAGTCCAGAACGGTACCCTGATGATGGGTGGCCTGATCCTGTTCGGAATCGGCCTGCTCAGCCGCAAGTTCAGCCTCAATGCGGGCCCCCAGGCTGCCGCGCCGGCCCGCAAGGACCGGACCCTCGAGACTCTCTCGGAAACGGTGCAGCGTGATCTCCTGCAGCTCAAGAGCACGCTCTTCCAGCTGTCCGAGGAGCTCAGCGGCCTGACCGAAGCCCAGGAAGCCCTGGTCCAGGCCCAGGCCGA